>JBEVKA010000161.1:0-8592 GCA_040509855.1 Steroidobacter sp. | reverse complement strand
CATCCAGACGCTGCGCACCGCCGAGATCAGCTCGGCGTCGGTTGGAGAATTCAAGCTGGCGCCGACCGCCAAGCCGACGATCGATCGTTCGATTTCGGTTCGCGGCAGCCAGCTGTCGTCGCCGAACGATGAGTCGTTCGCGTTGTATCTGAAATATTCGCTACTCACGGAGCTGCAGGCCGCGGGTAAATATGACGCGAGCGCGCCAACCGTCATCACCGGCCAGCTCACCGAGAACGAGTTGAACGCGGCCGGCTTCTCCACCGCCACCGCCAAGCTGGGTGCGAAGTTCGCAGTGGCGCGTGCAGGCCGGACCCTGTTCGAGAAGACCTTGCTCCAGGAAAGCTCTTGGGAATCCTCGTTCGTCGGTGCAGTGGCCATCCCCGAAGCCATCAATCAATACACCGAGATGTACACCAAGCTGCTGGCCAAGCTGTTCGCGGACGATGAGTTCAAGCAGGCCTTGAAACCCTGATCGTCAGCTCTTGCTCCGGGGCACGAAGAAGAAGTCACCCACTTCGTGCCCCGCCCCCTTGATGGATTTGAATTCCGGCGTCTGCACGAACTTGTTGTTGCGAGCGGCGATTTCCACGCGGCGTCGAATGCGACTGAACAGCTCGGGGCTGGATAGAATGCCTTGATTGTTTTCCAGCTCGTCGAGGAATGCGCGCGCGAACACCGAGTTGCCGCCACTGCCCTCGTCCAGCACCGGCTTGTCACCGCCCGAGGACAGCAGCAAACGAGCACGCTTGGGCAGTTTGAATTTGATGTAGTCCCGGGAATAAGTGACCTTGTCGTTGAGGAACAGGAAGCTGGGATCGGCGGACAACAAACCCGCATAACACGAGTCCGCCACCACCAGCACACGCCTGGCAGGCAAGCGCCCCAAGTGTCCTGTGATCTGCTCGTTCGGCACCCAGAATGTATCTTTCGGCGGAGCATCCGCGTTGACCGGCAGCCAGTAACCGTTCTCGCTCTTGCCACTCTGTAGTCGTGCGCCATGGCCGGCGTAATAAATGAGCAAGTTGTCGTCCGGTTTGAGCACCGAGTTCAGATCGTTGATGGCCTTCAACATGGTGATGTCGTTGGCGTCTTCCAGAATCGACACGATGAAGCCATAACGGTCAGCGAGAATGCGTGCGGCCCGTGCAGCGTCGTACTTCGGTGTCGCGAGACTCTCGATGCTTTGATAGGTCTGATTGCCGATGACGATGGCGTAATAGCGGCCGAAGTTCATGCCAGCCATCGTGCGCTCATCCGCGATGGGCGGCAGCTGCACCAGCTCCGTCGTGCCTTGTGGCGTGCGAGTCTTGGGAATCGCGGCGAGACGTTCCGTGCTCTTGCGACGCTCGGTTTCCAGCTGCGCGATCCACTTCTTCAGCGCGTCGATCTCCGCGTTGCTGTTGCCGCTGGCCGTTTTCTCGGTCGAGGCCTTTTTGGCGAGCTGGTCCTGCAGATCCTTCAGCTGCTTCTGGAGCAGGTTGAGCTGCGCGTCCTTCTCCGCGATCGCCGCATCCAGCTCTTTGCGCAATTCATCCTGCTCGCGCTGCGCGGCCGAGGCGAAGATGATGCTGTCCTCGGGCACGCCCCAGGCTTGGCGATAAAGGTTCAGCGCCTTGAGGCCATCTTGCTGCACGCCCAGGCCCTGCTCATACAACGTGCCTAGATTGAACAACGCGCGCGCATAGTTCTTATCGGCGGCCTTCTGATACCACGTCGCCGCCGCCTCGTAGTTGGGCGGCACGCCGAGACCGCGCTCGTAGATTTCGCCAACATTTGTCTGTGCTTCCAAATCGCCGCCTTCCGCCGCCTGCAGCCAGATGCGCAGCGCGGATTGCAGATCAGCACGATCGTAAGCGACGTACTCGCCTCCGCGAATGGAGCACTCGGACGCCGTCGTTCGAATCGGACGCCGTTGAGAAAGGAAACTGGTGTTGCCGAGCTGCCGCACCTGACCCGGCAGCAAACAATCAACGATCTCCAGGTCCGCGCGCTTCACCATGCCCTTGGTCGCGGCCGCGTTCTGCGTTTCAGTCGGCGCCGCAGCGGACGCAACCACCAGCAAGCTCAGCAACGAACCGAGCGTCAACCGTTCCAGCGTCGTTTTCATACTCCCCCCGGAAATTCGAAGCTCAAAAACTCTTCTGGAACCGCAGCCCCATGCTCACGTCCTGGAAGCTGATGAACTCGAAGCTCTCCAGCCGTTGATATTCGACGTAGCCGGAAATGCCGTGAATGAACTGTGCCGAGAAGCCGGTGGCCAGGCGCCAGTAGGATTCATCGGGATTGTCGGTCTCCACCAGGATCGGCGGCGTGCTGGTCGCGTTCGGGTCGGCGGCGAAGCGCACGCCGAACACGTCGGCGTCGTCTTTGAACTCGCGAACATAGTCGACGCGCAGATGCGGAAGCAGCACACCCCAGGAAAGATTCCACGCATAGGTGGCACGGAAGCCGATGTTGCCGGTGAAGGATTGGAACGTTTGCTCGTCGTAGATCAGGTTCAAGCCGCCAGCGCCACGCTCGGTGAAGCCGTCGATGGTCGCGTCGATGTAGAACAGGCCGAGCGTCGGCGACAACGTCAGACCGCCGACCAGGAAATCATAGCCACCCGACACACCGGCGCTATACGTCATGCCATCCGTGTCGCCATGCGCGTCGACGTCGACCAGTCCGACGCCATCTACATAAGAGATATTGCGATCCGCACCGTAGCTGGCGTTAGCGAGATTGACGATGGTGTCGAGATATAGATTCCTGGCGACGTAGGCCGAGCCGTAGAGCGAAGCCGCCCACGTGTCCGTTTCCAATCCACCTTCATCGCGCGGATCGAATTCGATACTCGACTGGCCGTACGCCAGCGACAGGCCGCCAACCAGTTTGTCGTTGAAGCGATAGTCGACACCTCCGACCATCGCCCACTGATCGGCGTCGAACGCAGGCGCACTGGCGCTGCGATCCTTGTCGCCGAAGCTGTAGTTGCCACGCGCCCACATGCCCCATTTGTCACTGAGCAATCCGCCAGGCTCGTCGGCACTGGCGCCGCCGCCTAGCATGCCTTTGAACATTTCCTGCAGTTGAGCCAACGGCACGAGCTTGCCGTCGACAATGATGTTCAACCCCGCGAGGCTCAGGCCACGAGCGCCACCACGAAGCGCCATCAAACGATCCAACACACTCGCGTACTGAGTGTTCGCGAACAGCAACGTTTGGGTGCGCGCGACAGCGAAGTCGTCCGCGACCATTTCCTCCAGCGCCGCGATTTGATTCGATGTGCTGTTGTTGGTTTGCAGACCATTGCATCGAGTCAGCAAGTCGCGTTGATCGCCTGTGAGCGACGTACCCTCACCCCCTGACGAGTCACGCAGCTGGCCGCAGATGCGATCGAGCGCGAGCGCGACGCGACGCTGATTGGGCGTGAGGCCAGGGATTTCGGAGAGTGTCGTGATGCCTGCGCCTGCGCTCACCGTGATGAGCACAGTGTCCGATGCGGTGTTGCCGGAGTTATCCGTCACCACCAGTTGGATCAAGTGCTCGCCATCCGGCAAGCGCGTCGCCAACGTGGGACTGGTGCTGCTGCCCAGGTCTTCCGAAGCTTCGGCGTCGAGAATGCGTGACCACGAGTAGTTCACGATGGCGCCGTCGGTGTCGGCGGAAAGCGAACCGTCGAGCACGACGTCCTCGCCGTCTTCGTTGTCGGAGTCGGCGATGACGCGGTCGGCGCCGGCGTTCGCGGTCGGAACCGTCGACGAACCAACACTGATGGTGACCTCGGCCGTGCCGGTCGCCTGACTGCGATCGGTGACTTCCAGGCGAAGGGTCGTGGGACCATCGGGCAGGAACACCGTGGGATTGGGCGTGGTCGCAAACGGCACCTGTTCACCGCCCGAGAAATACCAGGCGTACGACAGGTCGTCCCCTTCGGGGTCGGTCACCGTCGAGGTCAGCGCGACATTCTCACCCGGCTGTCCATCGGTGTCGTTGACGGTACGATTGCCGCCGGCGCTGACGATCGGTGCTTGATTGGGGTCTTCGCACGCCAGCAGCTGCGCCTGATCGTTCGGGTTCACGGTCGGGCCGGCGCCGTTCACGATCGTGACCACACCCGCTCCCGATTCGTTCAGCGCATTGGTGCCGCCGAGTTGCGCCGACAACGTGCCGACGACCGATGGCGTGTAGTTCACATTGGTGATTTGTACGCAGACGGTGCCGAAGATACCGACGGCCGCGTCGAACGGCGTGATCTGCAGGCCGCTCGACGGAGTCAATTGTCCATTCAGCAGTACCACGCCCTGGCCGGTAGTGACGGCGATCGGCGCGGAGCCACTGACCACGCCCTGCTGGCGCAAATTGATGATGACGCTCTGGCTGAGAGCGGGAATCGGCGCGGTGATCGTGCCGTTGAAGCTCGGTGGCACCGCCCATGCGAGTGGCGCAATCAACAGCAGCGCGGCGGCGCTCAGGCGCGCGATCGTCTCGCGCCAGGTTCGACCGGGCATCGCCTTCATCGTTGGTGCTCCCCTTTATTATTTGCAAGTGAGTTCGCCAGCGATCGTTCGCGGCTGGCAAGGCCGCGTCTATTTATCAGCCAGCATCGCACGCCCACAACGGACCGAAAGTCCACGCGCCGAGGTATTCCCTCGTGCTTTTCAATTCTTAGGACGACTTTTTCCGTCGCACTCTGCCGTCACCTGTTGACTTCTTTTGTGACGCACGTCGCAATCACGGGGTCATGAATATCAGTATCACCCCCCGGATCATTATGTTCACGTTCGCTCTGCTCACCGGTTGCGCATCGTCGCCGGGGCGGCGGATAGATCAACGCGCCGTGGCCGCAGGCCTCGAAAGATACAAGGTCGACAAGGCCCCACTACCAAGCCTCATATACATAAAACGAGCGGCGGATGACGTGAGCGCGGCGCGACCGCTGCTGGTGTTTCTGGAAGGCGACGGATTGCCATGGCAGGGCGGCCGCGCCCCGGCGATGGACCCGACCACACAAGACCCGGTCGCGATGGAGCTGTTGATTAATTCACCGGGCCCGTCGACCTATGTCACACGCCCCTGTTACCAGGAGCAGAGCTCCGATAACTGCACCCCCGAGTATTGGACCGGTGCCCGCTACTCGATCAATGTCGTGGAGAGCATGGTCGCCGCCGTGCGCGAAGCGCAGCGTCGGACCCGTACCAATGAGATCGTGCTGATCGGCTACAGCGGTGGAGGTGTGCTCGCAGTGCTGATCGCGGAGCGGCTGGAGCGTGTGCGAACCGTTGTGACTTTAGCGGCGAATCTCGACACCGACGCCTGGACCAAACATCACGGCTACCTGCCTTTGTCACAATCGCTGAATCCGACCTTGAGCAACCTGCCTCATCCCTGGACGGAGATCCATTTGCAGGCGGGTACCGACGACGTCACGCCGGGCGCCACGACCACTGCTTATTTCAAACGTTTTCCCAAGGCGCAGCGGCGAATCATCGCCAACTACAATCACGAGTGCTGCTGGGTCAACGACTGGGAGATATTCCTGCGCGAGCTGCCGCTCGGCGTGGCGCAGTGATCTATTTCGGCTTCGCCAGTTCTCTGGCGCGCAACGCGGTGTCCGAAAAGTCGGAGAACACACCGTCGATGCCCAACTCGAAGAAGCGCTGATATTCCTTCAACGGATCTTTGTCGTACTCGGGCGCGAGCGTTGCCGGCTCGTTACGGAATGTATAGGTGTGGACTCGCAGACCGGCGGCGTGCGCCTGTTCGATCACGCTCGTCGTCAGCAACGTGGGTTGACCGACATCACGCAGGATCTGGCGCTTCCAGGGACCGATGGCGTTCGCGTACTTCGCGATGTCTGCCAGACTGCTGGGACGCTGGCCGCCCCGGCGGTCGCCGTAGTCTTGAATATTGACGCTCACGACTCGCGCGCCGCTCGGATCATATATAAGTGCGCCATCGTCCATGAGCTGCACCAGCGGCAGCGGCGTTTTCGTCCGCAGGTATTGAAGATTGGCGCTCTCGAAGGATTGAATGAACACCGGGGCCCATTCCTCGTTCAAACCGTTCCGCTGCAGAGCTTCGAGCAGGCGATCTTCCAAAGCCAGTCCCAACGCGAGGTGGAACGCTGGATGCTTGGTCTCGGGATAGATGCCGATGCTCCGGCCTCGTCGCGCGGACTCCTGACGCGCCAGTTCGAGAATCTCCTCGAACGTCGGAATGGTGAACTTGCCGTCGTACTCCTTGGATCGCGCTGGGTTCGCTTGCACCGCCCGCAACTGGCGAATCTCCGCCAGCGTGAAGTCGCTGGCGTAAAAGCCCGTGACTTGTTTGCCGTCGAGCGTCTTGGTGGTGCGGCGGCCCGCGAACTCCGGCCGCGACTTCACATCCGTCGTGTCGTCGAGCAGCGGTTCGTGTCGTGCGATCAAATGACCGTCGCGAGTGGCGACCAGGTCTGGCTCGATGTAATCGGCGCCGAACTCGATCGCCAGCGTGTACGACTCGATGGTGTGCTCGGGCCGATAGCCCGAGGCGCCTCGATGCGCGATGACGATCGGCTGCGCGCCGTCCAGCGTTGGCCACTTCTTATTCATGGAAGACTGCGCTTGAGTTGCTCCGCTCGCCGCCATCGCCGCACACACTATTAAGTTCGCCCAACCGCGCATGGATTTCGCCATCGTGTTCGAAAGTGGACCACCGAGCGTAGCGTGCGGTGATGACAATCATGTTAGTCGACGAAAAAATCAGGCTGGAATTTCTTGTTGCCGGGCGTGACGGCGTATTGATCCATGTCGCTCACGCCGGCATTGGCCAGCACTTCATCGTCGATGAAGAAGTTGCCGGTGCAGGTCTTGGGATCGCGCGTCAGGATCGCATACGCGGCGTCCGCCATGATCTCCGGCTTGCGGCCGCGCTTCGGGTCGGCCAACGGAATCACGTTCAGCGCCGCGGTGGCAATTACCGTGCGCGGCCAGAGTGCGTTGATGCCGATGCCGTCACCACGGAATTCCTCCGCCATGCCGAGCACGCACATGCTCATGCCGTACTTGGCCATCGTGTACGCCACGTGCGGGCCGAACCAGCGCGGCTTCATGCTCAGCGGCGGCGAGAGATTCAGGATGTGAGGATTGCGGCCGGCCTGCGCTGATTGTTTCAAATACGGAATGCACGCCTGCGAACAAACAAACGTGCCGCGCACGTTGACGCCGAACATCAGGTCGAAACGCTTCATCGGCGTTTCCAGCGTGCCGCTCAGGGAAATCGCGCTGGCGTTGTTCACCAGGATGTCGATGCCGCCGAAGCGCTCGGCGCACTTCTTCGTCGCTTCCGCCACTGCGTTCTCGTCACGGATGTCTACTTGCATCGGCAAGGCCTTGCCGCCTGCGGCCTCGATCGCTTCCGCCGCGGTGTGAATCGTGCCCGGCAGGCGAGGATTCGGCTGATCGCTCTTCGCCGCGATCGCTACGTTCGCTCCATCTCTCGCCGCCCGGACCGCTATCGCCAACCCAATACCGCGCGATGCGCCGGAGATGAAGAGGGTCTTGCCGCGAAGTGACATTGGAGGGTCCTCGGAGTGGTAAATCTGGCAACGCCTCCGATCATATGCGCGAACCGCACAGCGAGCATAGAAGTACCCGCCGAGCGACCACGGACGGTCCGACAGTTGGTCAATGACGCGCGAGCGCGCGAACTCGTTATATAGTCGCGACGCAAACAACCATCAGGCTCGAAGCGAAGGAGTTCGCATGCACGGCGTGGTCAGGCGGAGCGTGACGGGCTGGCTGGCGAGCTGGCTACTACTGCAAGGGGGAAGTGCGATGGCGCAGGACGCAAGTGACGATGTGTGGAACGAGGTGGAACACAAGTACGCCGACTCCAACGGCGTGAAGATCCACTATGCGGCACTAGGCAGCGAGACAGCACCGCTGGTCGTGATGATCCACGGCTTTCCCGACTTCTGGTATTCCTGGCGCAAACAAATGCGCGCGCTCGCCGACAACGGCTATCGGGCGGCAGCCGTCGATCTGCGCGGCTACAACCTTTCCGATAAACCCAAGGGCGTCGAGAACTACGCGATGCCGCTGCTGGTGTCCGATATCGCCGCAGTCGTGAAAGCGGAAAAAACGCCGCGCGCGGTGATCGTCGGTCACGACTGGGGCGGTTCGGTAGCGTGGAACGTCGCCATGCGCCGGCCCGACATCACCGAGCTGCTGATTATGTGCAATCTGCCGCACCCGGCAGGCATCGCTCGCGAGATCGCGACCAATCCGCAGCAGAAGAAAAACAGCGAGTACGCTTTCAACTTCCAGAAGCCGGACGCGCACAAGGCGATCTCGCTGGAACGGCTGACGCAGTGGGTCACCGATCCCGCGGCGAAACCGCGTTATCTCGAAGCCTTCCAGAAATCGGACGTCGAGGCCATGTTGAACTACTACAAGGCCAACTATCCCAAGCCCGACTCGCCGCCGCCGCCCGCCGATTTCACATTTCCGAAAGTGAAAGTATCGGTGCTGATGTTCCATGGGCTGGAAGATCAGGCGCTGCTGCCCGGCGCGCTCAATAGCACGTGGCAGTGGGTCGAGAAGGACCTGACGATCGTGACGGTGC
>JBEVKA010000160.1:0-5720 GCA_040509855.1 Steroidobacter sp. | reverse complement strand
GCTCGACGCTTCCTTGCTGAAGTAGATGTGATCGTCGATCGCGGCATCGAGGGGACTGGCATCCAACGACATCTCCGGCCGCGACAGCACGTCGCGCTCCCAAGGCTGCACGCCCAGGCTCGAGCAGCCGGATAAGAGCAGCAGCACGACCGATAAATTGAATGTCTTCATGTGTGTGTCCTTTCTGGACCAGGGAGAAATTATTGCCGCTCGTTGGGTTCGGTCGCGGCAGGGAGCAATAGCTTCAGCTTGGCCTCGCGTCGCAGGAGGTCCGCCTGCTTGAAGCCCACGTGATGCTCGATCAATTCGCCGTTGGGTCCGTACAGGAACGAGGTCGGCATTCCCGGGACTTCATATTGAGCGGCGATGGCTCCGGCGGGGTCATAGACGATGGCGAACTGCGCCGGCACTTCCTTCAGAAATCGGTCCACGGCCTCACGGCTGGAATCGACGTTGACGCCAATGACCACCAGGCCCCGGTGCCCATACCGGGTCTGCATTTCGTTGAGCCAGGGCAGGGACTTGCGGCACGGGGCGCACCAGGATGCCCAGAAGTCGACCAGCACGAGCTTGCCCCGGTAGGAGGACAGGTCGAGCGTGTCCGCGACCGAGGTGCCGGAAAAGATGCTCAGGACCAGCAGCAGCAGAGGCTGCCAGGAAATGTTTCGGCCAAAAGTGCCGGCGAAGAACGGGCGCATGGTCGTTGGACGCATGCCGATGGAAAATCAATCGCGGATTCGGCAAGGCCGGACTCCCACAGTCGGGAGCCAGGGATGTCAGTCCCGCTGGCGCGAGCGCCGGCTGAGTCAGCCTGAATTCCCGGCGCCGCGGTGGCCTAGCGGGAACGCGCCCACCAGGAGTATCAGCGCGACCGCCGAGGCGATGACGACAGTGGCGGCGGTTGCGGGCGGCGGAGCGAAACGAAACATGCTCGCGATCGCCGGGATGTAAACCACTGCGGCCAGGGTGGCCATGGTTGTCGCGCTGATGACCCAGTACAGCGCATTTGGTCGAGTGTGAATGTTCGCCAGGCTGAGGCGGCCATGGCGGCTGACAAAAATGAGCGCGAGATTGGTGACGACCAGCCCGGTGAATGCCAAAGCCCTGGCGCTCGCTTCGGGCAGATGATCGAGCGCAATACCATACAAGAGGGCGGTGAACAGCAGGGACATCAAGCCCAGCGACACACTGCGAACCAGCAGCGGACGTCCGAACAGCGGTTCGTCCGGTCGTCGAGGCCTTCGGCGCATGATGTCGGGAGCCTCGCGATCGGCTTCGAACACCAGCGCGCACGCAGGGTCGATCACGAATTCGAGAAACAGGACGTGAACCGGAAAGAACAGTAGCGGCCAGCCGAGCAACACCGGCAGCAACCCCAATCCCGCCAGCGGAATGTGCACCGAGACGATGTAGCTCATGGCATGGCCCAGATTGCTACGGATGCGTCGGCCGAGGCGGACGGCCGTCACCAGCGAATTGAAATCGTCGTTCAACAATACGATCGACGCCGCCTCGCGAGCCACATCGGTGCCGCGTTTGCCCATGGCGACGCCGACGTCAGCCGCCTTCAGGGCAGGCGCGTCGTTCACGCCATCGCCAGTCATCGCGATGACGTCGCCGTGCGCTTTGAATGCCTGCACCAGCCGCAGTTTGTGTTCTGGCTTGCAGCGAGCGTAGATGTTTGCTGTCGTTACGCGCTCGCGCAGCTGGTCGTCGCTGAAAAATGCCAGCTCCGCTCCAGTGACTGCACCGCCGCTGACGTCGAATCCTGCCTGCGCCGCGATGGCGAGCGCAGTCCCTGGATGATCGCCCGTAATCATCACCACCCGGATGCCGGCCTGAGTACATTCGGCCAGCGCGGCTGGCACGCCACTGCGCAGCGGGTCGGCGAGATACACCAGTCCCAGCCACTCCAGCTGGAAGCTTCGAGGCGAGGCAGGTAATGAGCCTCGATGCGAACCGCATGCAACGCCCAGCGCGCGCAAACCCTGGCCGGCGTGAACTGCAACCTGGCTCATCAGTTCCGCGCGCCGCTCCGGGCTCAGACGGCACAGCTCCATGACTGTCTCCGGCGCACCTTTGACGCTGATACGTAAAGCATCGGCGCCGGGCAGTTGCCAGACGTGAGTCACTGCGAGCAGTTCGGGCGTGAGGTCATATTCACGGACCAGCGTGGCCGCGCCCAGCTCTTCGGCGTGACCCGATATTCTTTCGCGCGCAGCCTGGTGGAGTGCGGTCTCCATCGGATCGAATGCATCCGACTCGCTGGCTTCGACCGCCGTTCGCAGCACGTTGACCGCTGCGGCGTCTAAAGTCACATCCCCACGACGAAGATCAGCAATCGCTGCGCTGTTGGATTGAACCACCGCCAGCTGCATCCGGTTCTCCGTGAGCGTGCCGGTCTTGTCGACGGCCATGACGGTGACGGAGCCAATAGCCTCGACCGCTGGCATGCGTCGCGTAAGCACGCCTGCACCTGAGATGCGCCACGCGCCGACGGCAAGAAATACTGTCAGCACCAGCGGAAATTCTTCCGGCAGAACACCCATGGCAAGGGTGATGCCCGCCAGAATGCCACCGAGCCAGTCGTTTCGCGTTGATCCATACGTGACGGCGATGAGTGCACAGAGCACGATGGCGGCGCCTGCGACCCAGCGGACGACACGACGAACCTCCTGGAACAGCGGCGTGGGTTCGGCGGCCAATGTTTTCAGCGCGCGCCCGATTTGACCGATCTGAGTGCGCGCTCCGGTCGCCGTGACCTGTGCTGTGCCGAAGCCATGTGCGACCAAGCTGCCGGAAAAAACATTCCGGGTGTCGCCTTCACTGGCAGCGTCCTTGTCCACTGGCAGCGATTCACCGGTCAGGATCGATTCATCGGCGCTCAGCGCAGTAGCGGTGAGCACGACGCCATCCGCGGGAACGCGGTCGCCCTCGCGCAATAGCAGGATGTCACCAACGACTACGTCGCGACCGGCGATCCGTTGTTGAACTCCGTCGCGGATGACCAGTGCATGCGGACTGGAAAGATCGCGCAGGCGCGCCAGTGCATGTTCCGTGCGCCGCTCCTGGAGAATGGTAATGAACACGACCACGATCATCGAGGCCGACAGCACCACGGCCTCGCGCAGGTCGCCAAGCATCAAGTAGATGCTTGCAGCGGCAATCAGCAACAGAAACATCGGCTCCGTCAGCACCTGAGCCGTGATCTTGAACAGCCCGCGCGGTCCCGAGCCGGGCAGTTCGTTCGCTCCGTCCTTCGACAGTCGTGCGGCCGCTTCATCTCGAGTGAGACCGCGGACCGGGGCTGCGCCGGATTGCCCGACGCCGGTCTCGATCACGCGTGGCTCCGACACAGCTCACCGCGACGATAACCGCGACGGTGTCTGGTCATGCGCAACACTTAGCTGCTGGTTTCGACGCCGAAAGCTGCGGCTGGCAGCACGCGCTCGGGGTCGCAGCGGTGGCTCGATCGTCGCCGCCATAGATCGAACTCGCGCCCGTCGTCAGGAAGGTCTCCCACTGGATGCCTTGGGGATCCGCGATCCAGCTCTTTTCACTCTGAGCGTAACAGCAGGTCGTTGCACCATCCTCGCGGCTCGGCCCCCCGGCGCGCTGCAGACGTTCGTAGACTTCGCTCAACTCAGAGCGACTTTCCACTTGAATGCCGAGATGACGAATGCCGGCCGCGGCGCCTCGCTTGCTGATCGCGAAATTCACGCGTGGATCGTCGAGCATCCACTTGGCGTAATCGGGCTGCACGACTGCTGGCTCGGCAGCGAACAGCTCCCGGTAGAAGCGGATGGAATGATCGATGTCGTTGACGCTGATGTGGACGTGAAGGCGTTTCATGCGCTCCTCCGGGTCTTGCGAGTGGTGATTGGACGTTCCACCGCCGCCGTTGTGCGCTTCGAGCCGCAATCGGCCGATTCGCTGCCCGCGCAGCAGTTTTCCGTGAGATAGCCGACCAGCCCGCTCATCGTGCCGAAGTCGGCTGCGTAGATGAGCTGGCGACTCATTCGTTGTTGCGAGATCAGTTGCGCTCGCTGCAGGGCCTGCAGATGAAACGTCAGCGATGACGGCGGCAATTTCAGCCGTGCGGCAATTTCACCTGCCGGCAATCCTCCAGGCCCGGCCTCCACCAGCATGCGGTAGGCCGCCAACCGATGTTCATGGGCCAAGGCGGCAAGGGCTGCGACGGCTGCGGGGGCTTTCATGATCTGATTCTATATTTCGAGAATTGTCGAAATGATGAGCCGACCGCGGTCGCGTGTCAATTGGATCGGTGCTGCCGCGAGCGGCTGCCGGAAACTCCGACGGCGACTTCGAGTGTCGCGGCTCCAGACAACTCGCACTGAGCATCTATTCATGTCGTCACGAATCCTGGTCATCGACGGACATCCCGATCCCGCGCCCGAGCGCTTCCTGCACGCTTTGGCGAATGCGTATCGCGACGGCGCCGCGGCGGCCCGGCACGAAGTTCGATGCGTTCGAGTGGCCGACCTGAATTTTTCGTTGTTGCGTTCGCAGCTCCAACGCGGCAAGAGTGCGCGCGTCATCGTCACCATGGGCATGCCCGCCTTCGTCTATCGTTGGTTCTATCGCGCGCACAGCGTGCGAAGCCTGCGACGAAACATTCTGAAGTTCGTCGGCTTCGGTAGTGTTCGCACCACGTTGATTGGTGGCGTGGGCGCAATGAGCAAGGCGAGCCGAAGCAAACACCTGGCCCGACTACGAGCCCTCGGTGCGAAGGCAAGCACGACTCGGGATCTTCAGCGCGGCCAAGGCGGCGTGCCCGACCACGAGTCAGGTGAGTGATGTATCTAACCCCGGCGGCGGTTAGCGAGCGCGGCGTTTCGTTGGCAAACCTACGTGATGCCGTGAATAGCAGCAGCACTAGCAGGAGTCTTCTGTGTGATATCTCCGGCTCGATCAAGAACGAACAGCGCCAGGAATGGCGGGCCAGGGTGGGTTGATGGCAGCCGCCTCGCGGAGACGATCAGCGCAGCCGGCGTCCCACGGACAGCCCGAACAAGTATGGATCGATCTGAAGTTGTCCGCTGGCTGCGCCGTCGAGGGTCAGGTCGGAATCGATGTCCATCCAGCGTGCGTCGAGATTCACATACCAGTTGGAGTCTAGATTCACATCCAGGCCGAGCGCCATCGTCATGCCGGTGGAGTCCGCGAGTTTCATTGCATGATCGCTCAGCGCGCCACTTGTTTTCTCACTGCCGAAGGTTGTGTGAGCGACTCCAATGGCTCCGTAGGCACGGAAGACGTCGGCGGCGTCGGAAACATAATACTGAATGGTCGCGCTGCTCGGGATCATCTTGAAGCTGCCGACGCGAGCGGCATCCGGTTCGTGCAACTCGTGCGCCATGGGGAAGGCCGAGAAAAATTCCGCTCCCCAATGACGCGAGAATAGATAGGTGGCGCCCAAGGACAGCCCGGATGCATTTTCGATGGTGAAGTCGGTGTGACTGTTCGACTGTGGATTCACCGGGTGAACGCCGATCCGTGCAGTCCAGTGTCGCGACAATGGATCGTCATCGGCCACGGCTGCGGAGCACGAGGCAAAAGCGAGCGCGATGGCGCAACAGAATCTGCGAACGGTCATGGCAACGGTCTCTATGCAAGTAGTGTGTGTTTCATATTTATATAGCGTGCGGCATGGCCGGGCTTGAGAGGCTTCCCTGAGCGGCTAGTGGGTGCCTCCAGGC
>JBEVKA010000159.1:0-5474 GCA_040509855.1 Steroidobacter sp. | reverse complement strand
TCATGAATCGCGGTTGGAAACTCCAGCCGATTCGAAGCTCGCCATTTCCGTCATCAGGCGTGCGGCCGAGTCGATCAGTGGCCACGCCATCGCGGCGCCTGTGCCTTCGCCGAGGCGCATGCCCAGATCTAGTAGCGGCGCCACGCCGAGATGAGACAGCAACTGACGGTGCGCATGCTCCGCCGAGCAATGACTGAAAATACAACGAGCGCGTACCCGAGGATCGATCTCGAATGCCAGCATCGCCGCCACCGACACAGCAAAACCATCGATCACGGCCACGCATTTTTGTTCGGCCGTCGCGAGCAGCGCGCCGGTCATCATCGCCAGCTCGAAGCCGCCGAACTCCGTGATCGTTGCCATCGGCGTGAGTTGATCCGGGCAGCGCGCCGACGCCTCAGTCAATCGCTCGCGCTTGCGTTGCAGACCGGCGTCATCGAGCCCGGTGCCGCGGCCGACGCAATCTTCGAACGACCAGCCGGTACGACGATGCAGCAGCATCGCTGCACACGCAGTGTTGCCAATGCCCATCTCACCAAATAGCAACGCGTTCGAGCCGTTGCGCAAAGCTTCATGCGCCAGAGCCTTGCCACTCTCTATAGCGGTAGCGCATTGCTCGGCCGTCATTGCGGGCTCGACCCTGAAATTGCGCGTCCCGCGAGCAACCGCGCGAGCAATGAGACCCGCGTGATGACCGACATCGGTCGCAACGCCCGCATCGACTACTCGCAAAGTGATCCCATGCTGACGCGCGAGTACATTGATGGCCGCGCCCCCGTCGAGATAGTTCAACAGCATCTGCGCCGTGACCGCCTGCGGGTAGGCGCTGACGCCATCGGTGGCGATGCCATGATCGCCCGCGAATACAAACATTTGCGGCGCATGGAGCTTGGGCGTCTCGGTGTCGAGCGCCAGCCCGATGCGAAGGGCGAGCGCCTCCAGCGCGCCGAGCGAGCCTTGCGGCTTGGTGCGCGTATCGAGGCGGCGTTGCAAGGTAGCGTTGGTTATCATGGGGGTCTAAACGTGGATCTGGGCAACGGGCGGCAATGGTAGAGGATCGCAAGTCGAATGAGCGAGCGGTGCGCGAGCGGCGCCTCATTCTGGGCGGCGCACGCTCGGGCAAGACCGCTCACGCCATTGCATCGGCGAAGTCACTGGCGGAACGCAAGAGTCTCGACGTGACCTACGTCGCCACCGCGCAGCCGCTCGATGAAGAAATGCGCCATCGCATCTCCCTGCATCGCGCCGAGCGGCCGTCGGCCTGGCGAACATTAGAAGCGCCGAATGGTCTGGCGCAAGCGCTGAGCACGCTGCCGGCGGATCACATCGTCGTGATCGATTGCATGACACTGTGGCTGTCCAACGCGTTGTTACAGGATTTTCGCGAGGATGCGCCGGTCGCGGAGTTGCCGGCCTGGCAGGACGAGCGCAGTCGATTCCTGCAGTGGCTGGAGCATACCCGCAACGATGTGCTGCTGATTTCCAATGAAGTCGGCGCCGGCATCGTGCCGATAGCGGCGCTGTCACGCCGCTTCCAGGATGAACAAGGGCGCCTGAATCAAGCGCTGGCGGCGAGTTGCGATCATGTGACATTGGTGGTGGCCGGCATCGCGGTGCCGATCAAGACGCCCGTCAATTGACGCAGGAAAGGTTTTCGCGCACTGTGCGCGGCGAACGACATGCCATGGGAACCGGGTGCAATACCCGGGCTGCCCCCGCAACTGTAAGCGGTGCCGCCGTCAACGCTTGTTCGCAAGCAAACCACTGGGCTCGAATGCCTGGGAAGGTGATGGTCAGGCCATAAACCGCGAGCCAGGAGACCAGCTTGTCGCGGTCGTCTTCGTGCAGCCGGGGTGTGCTGGACGAGCGGGGAATCCTGCAGCGACGACAGGTTCACGGCGCGTGGCGTCGTGTGGTGTGTCGGCTCCAGTGAGTTCCTGTCGTGCGATCACGTCGCCCCGCTTTCGTCCGCCTGTGGTGCGGACTTTCCCTGACGTTGTTTGTTTCCTGTTTTGCGACCAACACCCTGGCCGCGAACCTGGTCGCGATCGTTTCCGAGCGCAATGCCGACGATCTCGCGCAGGCGGCGCAGGATTTCCATCGCGATCGTTCAGAGCATCGGCTGATATTCCGTACCACCGCGCAGGTCGATGCGCTGACGGATGCGCAGCTTCGCGAACTCATCGGCGGGGCGGATGCGTTGTTGCTCGCAACGGTGTTCAAGGAAAGTGCGCAGCGTATTCAGCCGCTGCTCGCGAGTGCGCCGGCGAAGGAAATCATCGCGGTGGCCGGTGATCCGGCGCTGGGCCGGCAAAGCCGTTGGCGCGGCCAGCGTTTGTTTGCAGATGACGACGCGCGTTACGGTGAGCTTTCCTCGCTGACGGCGGAGAAAGATGCCAGCGCAGCGTCGGTGTCTCGCACCGTTAGACAATATCCCATGCTCGCGCCTTGGATTCGTGGCCGCGCTTATTGGCAGAACCGGGGCGCAGAGAATCTGACCTCACTGCTGGCGTTGATGCTGTCCGAACAAGATAGAAAGCTGCGCTCGGCGGCGCTGGCCGTGCAAGATGCGGTGCCTTTGCGTTTTCGTCACAACGGCGAATGGCTCGCGCCGAAGACCATCAAGCTCGGCGGAACGCGTCGCGTCGTCGCGATCCTGGAAGATCAACATGCGAGCGCGGTGGCCAGCGATGCGATCTGCGGCTCGCTGCAGGCTCGCGATCTCGATTGTCTGGTCGTGTTCGCCGGTTGGGGCAAGGCCAGCAGCGACGCACTCGATGCAATCGACAAACTTGCCGGAGCGCGGCTCGCTGGCGTCGTCTCGGTGCAGGATTTCATCATCGGCGGCAGCACCGATCGAGTGGTTGCGACTCAGCGCATCGAGCATCTCGACGTGCCGGTGCTCAAAGCAGTGCGACTGCACGACTCAACCGCGCAGGCGTGGCGACTCTCCGAACACGGACTGGCGTGGGACAGCATCTACTACCGCATCTCCATGCCGGAAATGCAGGGCGTCAGTCAGCCGATCGTGATTGCCGCTGCCGGGCAGCCGCAGATCGATTCGCTGACAGGCATCGCCGTGACGCGAGTCGAATCGATTCCAGCGCAAGTGGATCAGCTCACGGCTCGTGTCGCGCGCTGGGCTCGATTGCAACAGATGCGCAACGCGGACAAGCACGTCGCCATCGTTTATTACAATCATCCGCCGGGACGTCACAACATCGGCGCCGACAATCTCGATGTGCCCGCATCGTTGCTGGAGATTCTCAACGCCTTGAAGCGCGATGGTTACGACACCGGTCCATTGCCGAGAACATCCGCTGAGTTGCTCGAACGACTGCAACAGGATGGTGTGAATCTGCCGGAGCAGGGAGACGTGCTGCGGGCGATGGCGAAACGTGTCGCCAATGTCTCGCCGGAGCAGTACGCGAAATGGTTCGCGGCATTACCCGAGCCGCTGCGCAAGGAAATGACCACCGGCCCGTTGGGCCTGCTGCACGCAAATGTGAAACGCGCGCAAGACGCTCGCCTGCCGCAAGAAGCGCGAGGTCAGATCACTCGCATACTCGGAGAGATCGAACATCTGCTCGAAGGCGCGCAGCATCCAGCTCGCAATCGTGCGCTCGATTTGGTGAAGCAACTGCGGTCGGCGTACGAAACGCAGTTGTCACGCGGCGGCAATGAAGCAAGCATTGAGTCGCTCACGCGCGCGATCGCGGCCACTGGCGTCGAAGGATTACGCGGCTGGGGCGAAGTGCCCGGGGCGGTGATGGTGAACGAGGGCAAGCTCGTGCTGCCCGGCGTGCGTTTCGGCAAGGTTTTCGTCGGCCCTCAACCGCCGCGTGGTTGGGAGTTGAACGAAGAGCTGCTGCACGCGAACACCAGCATTCCCCCGACGCATCAGTATCTGGCGTTTTATTTCTGGCTGCGTCACGAGTTTCGCGCCGACGCCATCGTGCATCTCGGACGTCACTCGACGTACGAGTTCCTGCCGCGTAAAGGCGTGGGTCAGGACGATCTCGACTATCCGGCGCTGATCGCCGGCGACATTCCCGGCATCTATCCTTACATCGTCGACGGCGTTGGCGAAGGTCTGCAGGCCAAGCGGCGTGGATTGGCGGTGATGATCGATCACCTGACTCCGCCGCTGACCGCGACGCCGCTCTACGACGATCTGCTCCGCTTGCGGCAACTGGTCGAGAGTTACGAGTCCTCTGCGAATCCTGCGCTACGCAAACAGGCTGCGTCCGCGATGCGCGTCTTGATCGACGAGTTGAATTTGAAGAAGGCCCTGATCGCGAGCATGGACGGTGAGCTGAAAGTCCGCGGGATTTCGTTCGAGCAGGCCGACGATGAACTGCTCGTGCACGAGATCGGCCACTATCTCACCAAGCTGCAGGAAGACTTCATGCCGCTCGGGTTGCATGTGTTCGGCAAGCCGTGGTCCGCGGAGGCGATGCGCACCATGCTCACCTCGATGAAAGTCGAGGCGGGCGATGCAAACATTCGCCGCAATCTCGAAACGTCGCCAGCCAATGAAATGCGAGCACTGTTGCATGGCCTGGCCGGTCGTTTCATTCCAGCCGGGCCGGGCAACGATCCAATTCGTAATGTCGACGCGTTGCCGACCGGCAGGAATTTCCACGGCCTGGACAACAGCCTGATTCCCTCGCGACTCGGCTTCACGCTAGGCGGTCAGCTGGCCGAGGAAGCGCGCGAGAAGATCACGCCAGAGGGGAAAGAGGCCGTGATCCTGTGGGCTTCCGACTCCGTGCGCGACGAGGGTGCGATGGTCGGCTTCGGGTTGTCGCTGCTCGGCATCGAGCCGACATGGAACAGTCGCGGCATCGTGTCGGGTCTCAAGCGTCAGTCGTTGAATCAGGTCGGGCAGCGTGCCGACGCCGTGTTCGTCGCTTCTGGATTGTTCCGCGACTTGTTCGGCCAGCAAATGACTTGGCTGGACAAAGCCGTTTTGTTAGCTATCGACGGCAGTCGTCGCGCCATCGAGCGCGAGCATCCGAATCTTTCCTCGGCGCTGGCCACGGCGCTGGAGCCCTTAGGACCGCTCGCCAGCGCCGGCGATGAGCCGCTCGCGCGTAATCACGTCGCGCGTCATTGGGTGGATGAAACATTGGCGCTGGTCAAGCAAGGTGCTGAAGTGGCAGATGCTGGCAAGCGCGCAAGCTTGCGAATCTTCGGGACCGCGCCCGGCGACTATAGCGCGGGTATCAATCGCATGATCGAGCGTTCCGGCAGCTGGGACGATCGCAAAGAACTGGCGAAGGTTTATATCGATCGCCTCGGTCACGCCTATTCAACCGGCGGCGGCAGTGAGGCTCAGCAAGAGCGCTTGCGAAACAATTTGCGCACCGTTCGCAACACGTACCTGGGCCGCTCCAGCAATCTCTACGGGCTGATGGACAACAACGACGCCTTCGACTATCTCGGCGGCCTCAGTCTCGCGGTGGAAACAT
>JBEVKA010000158.1:0-6344 GCA_040509855.1 Steroidobacter sp. | reverse complement strand
CGCCGAAGCCGATGTAACGTCCATCGTCCAACTGCGCCAGCGATTCTATGCTGGTCGTGAAGCCGAGTTCGGCCTGCTGCCACGTGCGTCCACCGTCGCTCGATCGTGCGGCGAGACCATGATGACCGACGGCAAGCAGCAAGCGCGTGCGCGGGTCGTGTCGAATCGCACTGAGATATCTCTTCTGGCCGTCAAATGTCAGCTCTACGCGTTCCCAGCTGTTATCGCCCTCGCGGCGGAACACATCGCCAGTGTGACTCGTCATGAGCGACACGCGATGTTCCGGATCGAATATCACATCGGTGAAGTAGGCGTTGCCGCCCATGCTCTGCAATTCCCACGTCACACCATGATCGTTCGATGTGAGAAAGCGACCCATGGCGCTGGTGGCCAGCAATTGCCCGGGCAGCGCGTGGAATGCAGTGATTGGCGTCAGCGGCTCTTCCATGCGAATGCGTGTGAGTTTCCAGCTGACGCCTGCGTCGGTCGAGCGGCCTACCAAGCCAGCTTCGCCACCAATCAGCAGGCTGCCGTCATTCGGCGTTATGAACAGCGACTCGAATGTGAGCTGCAGATCATGTTCGAGCCGGATCCAGGTTCGCCCCGCATCGAGCGAGCGCAAGATCGTTCCCTGAGTGCCAACCGCGATCCAGGCGCCGCTGGCCGGGTGGTGAATGACCGAGCGTAAGTCGGATGTCACGCCGCGTGCATCGGCGCTGGACCAACGTCGGCCGGCATCCTCGGAGCGAAGAATTACGCCGCGTTCGCCGACGGCGATCAGCACCTTGCCTCTCGCATCCGTCGCGATTCGACTGAGGTCGGCGTCTGTTGGAGTGTCGGCCCAGCTGAAGCGAGTGCCGTCGGTCGAATACATCACCGCGCCATCGGTGCCCCACGACAGCAGCGTGCGCGTACTCGATTCGAACAAAGATCCAGTGAGTTTGGGATTGATGACGCGCGCGGAATAGGCGGGCGGCGGACGGTTCTCGTCAGCGAATATTGCCGCGGGTATGCACAGGCATAGCGACAACAGCATCCGTGCGCATGCGAGCATCTCCGTTCACCTCATGCGGATCCCTCCCGACCGCATGCTGCCCGCTCACGACGGGCATCGCAAGTCTGCTTCCTGGGTCTACTTCTTGGTCTGTCGGAATTGCAGCCGGACGCGAATGCGCTCGCTGGTGTCGCCGGTGCGAGGCTCATATTTCCATTGCTGAACCGCGCTGAGCGCCGCGCGATTGAAGAGTCGCCCGCGACTCGTTTCCTCGACGCGAGGACCAAGCACATCACCGGCCGCGTTCACTTCCAAACTCACATCCACCCAACCTTCAATGCCGCGCATCAGCGCCTCTTGCGGAAATTCAGGTTGAACCATCTTGATGAGCTTGGGTGCGACTGCCGGCACGCTCGCCACCGGCGCATTCTCAGGCAGCGGAGCCGATACATTCACAGGCTCGTCGACCACAGGCGCGCTGCCGGCTTCGTTCACGACAGCTGGAGCCGGCTCGCTGGCGACAGGAGTCATGAGTGACGTTGGTTTTTCATCGACGGGCACCCGCGCGAGCAAAGGTAGTTCTCTTACTTTGCTCACTGCCGGGGCGACTTCTGTTTCTCGCGCCGCTGGCGCCAATCGCGGTGGCTCGACGGCTTTCGCGACCTTCGCTTTCGCGGGCGCAGGTTCGACCGGCTGCAATTGCGGCACTGGAGCGACCGTCGCTGCGAGAATCTTTCTCAGCTCGGCGCGCAGTTGCGTGTCCAGTTCCGGCAGGCCGCTGTGATTCGGCCTGACTCGCCGGGCTCTTTCGATGGCCACGCCGGCCTCGGCAATCCGCTTGTCACCCAGCATCACTCGCGCATCGGTGAGGTGACGGTCGGCGATGGCATCGATGCCGGCGATCGCGTCGCTGTTGTTTGGATCGAGCGCGAGCACGGTGTTGTAGTAGTGAAACGCGCTTCGTTCCTGCGGATCGGTGTAGCGGCCCTCCGCCATGGCGATGCGAGCCTCGCCGAGATTGCGTTGGATCACTTCCCGCGGATCGATGTCGGGAAGGAATTGAAACATCACCAGCCACATTGCCGCCGCCACGGCGATGATGACGCCGGCGAATGCAATCCACGTGGTTCGGCTGATTCCCGGCCGTGCGCGCGGCTCGGGATCGTCGAGGCGAACATCGGGCGTAGCGACGACTTCGCGTGGCGGCTCGACTGGCACATCGACCGTGACGCGTGCGATCGGCGGCGGATCGGAGATATCCGTTTCGGCGGGCGGCTGCGCTTGCCGGCTGCGTCGACGTTGAGCGGTTTGATCGAAGGGGGCGGTGACTTCGTTTCGTCCGGACGCCAGTTCCAGTTTGATGTGCGCAGTATCGGTGGCCATGCGCTTGCTCCCCATTGTAGTGAGCTCTGTTGCGACACGGCGGGCGCTGGCTCACATGTGCCGGCCAAGCTAATCCATTCCCGATGCGATGTCAGTGGTCGGAAGCCCTAATGTCCTCGCTGTTTGGACGTTTTGGAGCGAGTGTTTGTAAGCAAAAATCGTCGCGCTCAGGCGCGACTGATTCCAGGCGACATGGCTTCCTGCAATTGGGGAAAGAATTCGGCGAAGTCCGCCTCGAAACCTTCACGCTGCGCGATCAGATCGGTGACGCCGCGCTCCAGCTCGAACTCGCGTCGCCAGCGCGACGATAGATACGCGGATATCCGACGCAGCGAACGTTCGACGCCTTCGATGCGTCGATACGAGCCGAGCAGATCGTGACGAATGATGCGATCGAGCGTGACGCGTGCCGAGGAGGGCAACTCCATGCGGCTCGATTCGATGTCGGCGTAGAACTTGGCGGTGAACGCGTCGAGCACGATGGGCGAGTACGCGTTCCAGCTGGTGGCGAGCAGATGATCGTAGAAAACATCGACCAGCACGCCGCTGAAGCGGCGGTAGTCACGGCTGATGCGAGTCCGGCTGCGTTTCACCACCGGGTGCGAGTCGGTGAACGCGTCGATCCGTTTGTGTTTCTGGGCACCGCGCTGGAAGCCTGCGCTCATCCGGCGCAGTTCCTCTCCCCTCACGATATCGGCCAGTAGATTGCCGAGGCGAAATTCGACGTCCGGCTCGGACAGAAAAACGTGCGCCAGCCAATTCAAGCGAGTTCCTTCGGTGAGTGAGCGGCAATCTATCTCAGCAATGTTTCGGCGTCGAGAAGCATGTCGCCGGCGCGAGACACGTCGACGCGCGACACGGCTGCATCCGCATTCCTAAAGATTCCGAATAACGCAGCAGATCCAACCGCGTGTCAGCGTGCGCGGTGGTTACCGGGCGCCCCGGTGCTAAGCGAATGAACCAATAGGGATTCCCATGAGATTGATGAAGTTGGGCTCGGCCGCAGTCCTGATCTGCGCGGTCTTTACGCTCGCCGGCTGCGGCGACAATGGCAACGACGAAAGCCGCATGCCGCGTATCCAAGCCCCGAACTCGCTGGATCCCGCATCCCTGGGCCTGCCCTACAGCACCACGTTCATGGCTTCGGGCGGCAATATCACCTGGAGCGTGAGCCAGGGCACTCTGCCTCCCGGACTGACGCTCGACACCATGAGCGGCACGTACAGCGGCACGCCGACCAGCATCGGTTCGTTCTCGTTCACGGTGAGAGCGGTCAATGACTTCGGCAGCGACACGCGCGCCTACTCGCAGGATGTAAACCTGCCGTCGTCCGACACCAATGCATTGCTGTCGAACAACCGGCTGGCGGCATTCCCCATGTCGTTCCCCGCCGGCTTCGAAACACCGGTGCCGGTCACCGGCGTGCTCACGGGCGACGTGCTCGTCAGCATCGATCGCCGTCCGCAGAACGGTTTCCTGTACGGCCTGGGTTACAACGCCACCGCGGGCACCGTTCAGCTTTACAACATCTCGTCGAGCACGGCCTTCGCCACTGCGATCGGCACGCCTGGCACGTTCGTGGACGCCACCGGCACGCAGCAGCGCATCGGCGTGGACGCGCAGACGATCTTCGGCATGGACTTCAATCCCACGGTCGATCGCGTGCGCGTGGTGAACTCGGCCGGCCAGAATTTCCGCATCAACCCGAACAACGGCGCGCTGGTCGATGGCGACGCCACTTCGGCCGGTACGCAGATGGACGGCGGCATCAATGGGCCGACGATGTCCCTGCAGGAAACCGCCTATACGAACAGCTCGCCGAGCGTGACGGTCACGACCCAGTACGGTGTGGATCAGGTCATCGACGCGCTGTGCATTCAGAATCCGCCGAACTCGGGCACGCAGACCATGTGTCAGCCGTTGTCCGTGCCGCTGGAAACCGTGCAGGGCTTCGACATTCCGCCTTCGGTCACGGTGACCACCAGCAATTCGGTCGCGACCGGTTCAGGTGTCGCGATCGTGCGCGCCTCGGGTCGTACGCAGGATGAAGTGGTGATGGTGAACCTCACCAGTGGCGCTGTGACGACGGCGGGACCGATCAGCACGACTGGCGTGATCGGCATCGCGCTTCAACAGCCCACGGCTGTGCCGATCGTCGCGTTGTCGGCGGACGCGTCGCAGTTGATCCGCTTCCTGAGTTCGACGCCCGGCACGACGGCGACAGCTACGATCGCCGGCGTCAATTCGGGAGAAACATTGGTCGGCATCGATTTCCGGCCGCAGACCGGTCAGCTGTATTCGTTCGGCGTGAATCCCTCGACCGACACCGGCACGGTCTACATCCTCGATCCGCAGTCGGGCGCGGCGACGCCGGTCGGCACGGTGGGGCAGGTTGCTTACGTCGATGGCACCGGAGCGCCAGTCGATCTGCCGCTGGTGTCGGCGGGCTATGGCTTCGATTTCAATCCGACGGTCGATCGCATTCGCGTGGTCACCGGCAGCGGCTTGAACTTCCGCCTCAACCCGAATGACGGCACGGCGGTCGACGGCAATCTGAACAACACTGCTTCGCCGCCTGCGGGCATCAATACGGACGGCAATATCAACGGCGGACCGAATGGTTCTTCCGGCGTGACTGCAGCGGCGTACACGAACAGCTTCGGTCAATCGCTGACTGGCGGCGTGACCACGCAGTACGTGCTCGATCCGGCGAGCAACACACTGTTCATCCAGAACCCGCCGAACGCAGGCACGCTCACACAGGGTCAGGCGATCACGGTGAGCGGCAATGCACTCGACTTCACCGAGGCGAGTGGTTTCGATATTCCGGCGAACATCCGAGTGACGATGTCGGCCACGCCGGCGACCGGCTTGGGATACGCGGCGCTCACCGTGGGCAGTACGACGCGTCTGTATTCGATCGAGCTGAGCAGTGGCCGCGCGCTCAACCTGGGCAACCTGCCCAACGGTGTGAGCGGTCTGGCCGTGGGTCAGTCGACGGTTCGCTAGGGATACAAACAAAACTGCGGCAGTGACGATGAACCTCGTCACTGCCGCGGATGTCACCAAACAATTAGTTGGTGGTCTTCGTCTCGTCCTTCGCTTCGCGCTCTTTCTTACCACCGAAGTGGCGGCCCGGGCCGGGGCCGAAACCACGACCCTCGTGGAGCGCATCGAACTTCTTGATCTGGGTTTCATTCAGGAAGCCGCTCAGCTTGGTGTGCAGCTCCTGTTTGTATTGATCGCGCTTGGCGGACATTTCCTCGCGTGACGGACGCTCGGCGCCCGAGGCACGGGCCGCTTCACGCTCGGAGCGCATCTTCTCGTGCTGCTCCTTCAACACCTTCTCCAGCTCGGTCTTCTGATACGAGTCCAGATCGAGCAGCAGCGCCAGCCGATCCATGCGCTCCGCTGAGTCCGGCCCCGCAGGCGGCGCGGCGGGAGCTTGAGCCAGCGCCATGCCGGTGGTCAGCAGGGCAAGCGCGAGCAGGGTGACTTTGGTTTTCATGAGTCTCTCCGTTCAATAGGTTCCATCGGGGAACGCTGCCAGATTAGGTCGGGGCCGGTGCGCGCGCCGTAATCAATCGTTACCAACTGTAAGGCCAGAAAGTCCCGTTGGATCAGCCAGTTGGGCGCGGCAAAATCAATGTCGCCTCGAGCCCGCCCTCGGCCCGATTGCGCAAACTCAGCGCGCCGCCGTGCGCCTGCGCGATGTCGCGGGCAATGCTCAGGCCCAGGCCGGTGCCGCCGGTGTCCCGATTGCGGGACTGCTCCAGTCGGAAGAACGGCTCGAACACTTTCTCCAGCATGTCTTCGGGAATGCCTGGGCCTTCATCGCGCACGCGCAGGATCAGTTGCTTGCCATCTTCGATCACCATCGTGGCGCGCACGCCGTGCCGGATCGCGTTCTGCACCAGGTTGCCGCGACAGCGTTTCAGCGCCAGCGGCTTCGCGGTGGAAGGCGATG
>JBEVKA010000157.1:0-9619 GCA_040509855.1 Steroidobacter sp. | reverse complement strand
AGAGTTCGTTGGCGTGAGCCAGATCAGGAACCACAGCACGCTGAAGGCGCCGACCAACGGCGAAGCAAACACCAACAGCAAAACGCCGATCAGGGATGCAGGCAGCTTCCCTGACCGGCGCATGAGACGAATCAGAATCAAGTTCAGTTGTGGAAATGCCGAGCGCTTTCTTACCGGCGTTGAGCAGACCTTTGGCTTTGCCGGCGGGGTCTGCGACTAGCTGCTGATAGATAGGGGATTTTGTCGATCCGATGTCGGAACCTGGCAGCGGTCGTCGTCCTTGAGTTGAGGCCCATCAACAGGAGTCCGATATGTCGTACGTAGATGGCTTTTTGCTCGCGGTTCAGAAGGACAAGCTGGACGACTACAAGAAACTATCGCGCGCCGCCGGAGAAGTCTGGAAGGAATATGGGGCGCTCGACTACGTGGAGTGCGTGGCGGACGACGTGCCTTATGGCGAGCTCACATCGTTCCCGCGCGCGGTGCTGGCCAAAGAGGATGAGACCGTGATTTTTTCCTGGATCACCTATGAATCGCGCCAGCAGCGCGACGCAATCAATGCCAAGGTGATGGCCGATCCGCGCCTGAAGAACATGATGGATGCACCGCCTTTCGACGGTAAGCGCATGATCTTCGGCGGCTTCGAGACGCTGCTGCGAATGTAATCGAGCGCGGCGATAATGACTCCGGGCCGCTCGCGAGGGCGCGCCCGGAATTTATTCGCGGAGCCAGCCATGTGTCGCAACATCAAGACGCTGTTCAATTTCGAACCCCCCGCCACCGACCACGAAGTGCACGACGCGTCGCTGCAGTTCGTACGCAAGCTCAGCGGCTTCACTCTTCCATCCAAAGCCAACGAGGCTGCGTTCGAGCAGGCGGTCGAGGAGATCGCCGCGTCGGCTCGCAAGCTCATTCATTCCATGACCACCAACGCCGAGCCCAAGAATCGCGAACTGGAAGCGGCTCGGGCCAAGGCCCGTTCGGCGGCGAGATTCGGCAATCAATGACTGCTCGTGTGAGTTGCTTTCGCCGGTGGCGGAACCTTCGTAGCCTCGATCGCGATTATTCGTAGTCATGGCGATTCGAGGGGCGCATGCCAGAAGGTCCGTCATTGGTGATCCTGCGCGATCAGGCGCAGATCTTCCACGGTAAGCGCGTCGCTGCCGTCGAGGGCAATTCCAAGATCGATCAGCAGCGCATGGTCGGCCAGCGCATCGTTGCGCTGCGCACCTGGGGCAAACATTTCCTGATCGAATTTCAGGGCTTCAGCCTGCGCATTCATTTGCTGATGTTCGGCCGGTATTGCATCAACGAGCGCAAGCCCGACAAAGCCATCCGGATCGGACTGGGATTTGCCGACGGTCAGGAACTGAATTTCTACGCCTGTGCCGCGCGCTACGTCGAAGGCGATCTCGACGACACCTATGACTGGAGCGGTGACGTGATGTCCGACGACTGGGATCCCGCCGCCGCGCGCCGGAAATTGCGTGCCACGCCGGACGCGTTGGTCTGCGATGCCTTGCTGGATCAGAACGTGTTCGCCGGCGTGGGCAACATCATCAAGAACGAGGTGCTGTACCGGATCATGGTGCATCCGTGCTCCAAGGTCGGCGCCGTGCCGCCGGCGAAACTCAAACAGATGATCGAGGAGGCGCGTACCTACAGTTTCCAATTCCTGGAGTGGAAGCAGGCATTCGTGCTCCGGCAACACTGGCTGGTCCATAACAAGGGTGTCTGTCCTCGCTGCGAGATCAAGCTCACCCGCCAGTATCTGGGCACGACCAATCGTCGCAGTTTCTTTTGCAATCGCTGCCAGATTCGCTACGCGCCGCCCCAGGCCCGTCGCGCCCAGGCAGTGACAAAAAAGGCGGTGACCAAAAAGACCTCGACCAAAAAGAAGACGCCCCTGCGCAGGCGCGCCACCGACCCGGCCGCCGAGTCCCGCCGCTAAACCGCACCGGATCGTCGCGGTCGTACCCAGCAAGGCCGGGGGTTTGTTACTATCGCGCGCCCAACTGTCTTGGCGCACCGAGCAAGTCTTTCGGAATCAACCGTTTAGGGATCAAACCCGCCTCATCCCATGCTGCAAACCATTCGCGACAAGATCACCGGCTGGGTCGCCGGCATTTTCCTCGGCGCCATCGCCGTCGTTTTCATTTTCTGGGGCATCGACTTCCAGTCCAACTCGGCCAGCTTCGCGGCCAAGGTGGACGGCGAGCGCATTCCGGTCGAGACCGTGCGCCGGGCCTGGCAGCAGCGTCAGTCCCAGCTGCAACAGATGCTTCGTAATGAAATCCCGGCCGAAATCGCCAAGGCCCAGCAGACCGCGCTGCTGGACCAGTACATCCAACAGACTCTGCTGACCAAGCGTGCCAATGACCTGGGCTACAAGGTGAACGATCAGGCGCTCGCCAAGCGCGTGATGGAGATTCCGCAGTTCCAGGTCGACGGCAAGTTCTCCGCCGACCGTTACACCGCGCTGCTGCGTTCCAATGGTTTGACCGAGGCTCGCTTCGAGGCCGATCTGCAGACCGAGCTGCTGATTGAACAGCTGCAAAACGGCGTGGTCGATTCGTCGTTCACGCTGCCGTACGAGCTGGAGCGACGTTATGCGCTGGAGAAACAGCAGCGCGAGATCGATTACGCGCTGGTGTCGGCGAGCGAATTCCTGCCCACCCTCAAGATCACCGACGAGCAGATCCAGAAATATTACGAGCAGAACGGCAATCAATTCCTGACCACCGAGACGGTGGACCTGCAGTATCTCGAGCTGACGCGCGCGCAGGCAGAAGCGTCGGTAGTCGTCACCGACGAGGCGCTGAAGGATCACTACGAACAGATCAAGGATCGTTTCCAGACTTCCGAGCGCCGCAAGGCTCGCCACATCCTGATTACCGCCACCGACGGTCTGGACGACGCGGCCGCGCAGAAGAAAGCGCAGGAACTGACGGACAAGGCCAAGGGCGGCGCCGATTTCGCGCAGCTGGCCAAGGACACTTCCAAGGACCCCGGCTCGGCGACAAACGGTGGCGATCTGGATTGGGCCGAGCGCGGCATGTTCGTCGGGCCGTTCGAGGAAGCGCTGTTCGGCATGCAGCCCGGCGAGATTCGCGGGCCGGTGAAGACTCAGTTCGGCTATCACGTGCTGAAGCTGGAGAACGTCGAGGCCGGTCATCAGCGGACGTTCGACGAGGCGCGCGCCGATGTCGAAGCCGAGTTCCGCAAGGACAAAGCGCAGACCAGTTTCTATGACGAGTCGCAGAAACTCGGCGATGCCGCGTTCGCCGCGCTCACCGAGCTGGACTCGGTGGCGAAGTCCATGAAGCTGCCGATCCGCGAGATCAAGGGTTACACGCGTGAAGGCGGCGGCGAGCTGGGACAGGATCCAGAGGTCGCCAAGGTCGTCTTCAGCGACGATGTGCTGGAGCGTCGTCAGAACAGCTCGGTCATTCCCGTGGGTGAAGACAAGGCCGTCGTGTTACGCGTCGTCGCTCACAAGCCGGCTGAGCCGCGCCCGATCGCTGAAGTGCGCACTCAGATCGAAGGCACGTTGCGTGGCCAGGCTGCTCGTGACGCCGCGGCGGTGAAGGGCGCCGAAGCAGTGGCGCGTCTGCAGAAGGGTGAAACCTGGGAGGCGCTGGCCGCGACGGGCCTGAAGCCCGTCGGCAAGCGATTCGTGACGCGTGATGACGGTATCGCCCCTCCGGCCGTCGTGCGTGCCGCGTTCTCGGCCTCGAAGTCGGAGATCTCGGAAGCAAAGCCGTTCGTGCAAGGCGCGACGACTGACGATGGTAATTACGCCGTGCTGGCTGTGACTCAAGTGCGCAGCGGCGACCCGAGCGGAGAGAAGGAAACGGAGCGCACCAATCGCAAGCGCCAGGCGGAGCGTCGCGTCGGTAATGAAGAGCTGACCGCTTACGTCGAAGACGCCGAACAGAAAGCGGACGTGGTTCGCAACGAGAAAGTGTTCGAATGATGAGAAGTGACTGCTGACTAGTGACTACTGACTAGGACGGGCCAGTTGAATCGGAAGTGTGTGGCTTCCCCCTCTGGCCAGTCACTAGTCGGTAGTCACCAGTCACTTCTCTCTTATTCGCCTTCCGGGAAAGCCATTCCCACCGTGCTGTAGCCGCCGTCCACATAGATGATCTCGCCGGTGACGCCGCCGGCCAGATCGGACGCCAGGAACGCGGCCGTGTTGCCCACATCTTCCGCAGTCACATTCCGACGCAGCGGCGCGATCGACGCGACGTGACTGAGCATCTTGCGGAAGCCGCCGATGCCGGCCGCCGCCAGTGTCTTGATCGGTCCCGCTGAAATTCCGTTGACGCGAATGCCTTTGGGCCCGAGGTCCGAGGCGAGGAAGCGCACGCTCGCTTCCAGACTGGCCTTGGCCAATCCCATCACGTTGTAGCTCGGCAGCGAACGCACGGCGCCGAGATAGGTGAGTGTGATGATCGAGCCGGCCCGGCCGATCAGCATCGGCTCGGCTGCTTTCACCACTGCGGTGAGGCTGTAGCTGGAGATGTCGTGCGCGATCCGGAAGTTTTCGCGCGTGGTGGATTCGACGAAGCCGCCGCGAATGGCGTCGGTGGGAGCGAACGCGACCGCGTGCACGACAATGTCGAACTGGTCCCAGCTCTTCTTCAGCGCCTCGAAGCCTTTGGCGATGCTTTCATCGCTGCCTACATCCATCTCGAACACGGCCGCGGCGTTGAACTCCTTGGCCATGCCCTCGACGCGATCCTTGAAGCGCTCCTGATAGCTGAACGCCAGTTCCGCGCCCTCGCGCTTCATGGCCTCGGCGATGCCGTAAGCGATGGAACGTTCGGTCGCCAGACCGATGATGAGCGCGCGCTTACCTGCTAGAAATGCCATGAACCGCTCCAAGTGGGAAATTACTTGGAGCGTAGTTTAACTGGAAGCGGTTAGCGGTTGGCGGTTCGCGGTTAGATTAAGAGGCCTCTGACCAACCGCTAACCGCTAACCGCCAACCGCACTCCTCAGATGCCCGCGCGGCGGCGGTCATCCACATACATCACCAGGCGCTGGCCGGGCTTGATGACACTGCGCTTGGTCAGATTGTTCCAGCCCAGCAGGTCGGACAGGCGCACGCGGAACTTGGTGGCGATGGTCGAGAGCGAATCGCCGGCGCGCACGATATACGTGGTGGAGCGCGCCACCGCGCTGCTATCGGTAGACGCCAGCTTGGCAGTGCCGGGAATCGCCAGCACCTGGCCGATATTCAATTTGCCGTTGGTGGCGAGGCCATTGGAGCTCGCGAGCCGCTCCATGGTCACGTTGTGCAAGCGAGCGATGCTCCACAGCGTGTCGCCGCGACGCACGACATGTTTGTCGGACGGGCCACGACGCACCGGCTTCTCTTCCAACGCTTCTTCCATCTCGATCTGAGCGGAGCGCTGCAGGGTCATGCCCTTGGGCGCGGCCGCGATCAGCAGTTCCTGGCCCGGGTGAATCGTGGTGCTGCGAATCTTGTTCGCGGTTTTCAGAGCGGCGACAGAGATGCCGTATTTGTCCGCGATGCCGCCCAACGTGTCGCCACGACGCACGCGGTGATAGACGATGCGCACGCGCTCTTCCGGCGGCAGCGCGGCGATGCCGGCCTGGAAGCGCTCCTGGCGATCCATCGGCACCAGGATGTGATGCGGACCATCCGGATCGGTCACCCAGTGATTGAACGCGGGATTCAGCGCGAGCAGCTCTTCCTTCGGCAGATCGGCCAGCTCGGCGGCGACGTGCAGATCGAGCTGACCGCCGACATCGACCTTGGTGAAGTAGGGCGCGTTCGGAATCGGCGAGAACGCCAGGCCGTGAGCGGTCGGGTCGCCGACGATACGACGCATCGCCAGTAGCTTCGGCACATAAGCACGCGTCTCGCGCGGCAGCTTCAGGCTGAAGTAATCGGTCGGCTTGCCCGCATGCAGATTCTTTTTGACTTCACGAGCGACGCGGGCTTCACCGCAATTGTAGGCAGCGACGGCGAGCAGCCAATCGCCGTCGAATTCGTCGTGGAGGAATTGCAGATAGTCGAGCGCCGCACTGGTGGATGCGATCACGTCGCGGCGGCCGTCGTAGTACCAGTTTTGTTTCAAGCCATAGCGGCGGCCGGTTTCGGAGATGAACTGCCACAGGCCTGAGGCGCGTGCGCGCGAATAAGCGACCGGGCTGAATGCGCTTTCGACGACGGGCAACAAAGCCAGCTCCATCGGCATGCCACGCGCTTCGATCTCGCCGACGATGTGGTGCAGGTAACGTTCGCCGCGCTTGAAGGTGCGGTCGAGATAATCGGGATGTTTGGCGAACCAGCGCAGCTCCATGTCGACCGAGGGGTGATCGACATCGGCGATGGTGTAGCCCTTGCGAATGCGTTCGAACAGGTCGCCGGCTTCGGGTAGCGGCGCGCCGTCTTCGCCGAGCTCGCGCACCAGGCGCGGACCCGATTGAGCGTCGAGCGCCTCGATGGCTTCCTCGATCTGTTCCGGACCCGAGACGCCGATCGCGGCTTCATCGAGCTTGGTGATGGCCGGGTCGAGCTCGACCATTTCGACCGGATCTTCCTCGACGACGTCCTCGCGCTCGGGGGTGGGGCTGAGGTGATTGCACCCGGCCGTGAGCACGGTTGCGAACATCGCGCATAGCGCGGTCGCCGGTCGTCGCCATTGAAACATCACATCCCTCCACCTGCCTCCCCATCGGGCAGGCGTTGACTGACCACTCCGGCGCGAGGCGCCCCCGTTTGCGGAAACCTGACCCGTGCAGAACTTACTTGAACCCGTCTTTCCACTGGCGGATGACGGCGAACACTTCTGTATGACTGTGTAACTTGCGGCCGGCGTGAGCTTCAGCGGCCTGTTTCACAGTCTCATCGTCACAGCGCAGAAACGGGTTCACATTCCTCTCCCGCCTGATGTCGGATGGGATCGTCGCCTCATCCCGAGCCCTTAATTCCCGGCATTCGGCCAGATAGCGGCTGGCGTCGCCGTTGCCCGGCTCCACCGCCTGGCCGAATTTCAAATTGCTCAAGGTGTACTCGTGCGCGCAATACACCGAAGTTTCGGCAGGCAGAGATGCAAGCTTGGACAGCGAGGCGTGCATTTGTTCCGCCGTGCCTTCGAACAGGCGGCCGCAACCGGCGCTGAAAAGGGTGTCGCCGCAGAACAGGGCGCCGTGACCGACATAGGCGATGTGGCCGGCGGTATGTCCGGGCACGTCGAGCACGCTGAATTTCAGTCCCAGCGTGGACAACTCCACGCGATCGCCTTCGCGCAGCCGGGTGGGATTGCCCGGGATGGACTCGCTCGCGGGTCCGTAAATCGGGATGGAGCGGTGACGTAGCAACTCGGCGACGCCGCCGATGTGATCGCTATGGTGATGCGTGATGAGCAGGCCGGACAGCGTCAGGCCACGATCGGCAAGAATGCGCTCGACCGGCGCGGCGTCACCCGGATCGACGGCGACGACCTGCCGCGGATCGCGCGGTGAATGAATCAACCAGATGTAGTTGTCGGTAAATGCCCGAACGGGGGTCACTTGCAGCATATTGTTGGACCGACCCCAGACCGCAACCGGTGGGTATTAAACATGCCATATCGCCAAGCGGCAAGAAGGTAACGAGAGGGCAACGACCCGGTTCCTCGGGACCGCAGCGACGAGCGAAATGTGCGACACGCGTCGCATTGCTGAACCGGGAGCCGCGGGCCCGGCCGATCCGTTATCCTGCGCGCCATGCCCGAACCATCCGCCATCGACCTGCATGCCTGGCTGCGCTCGCCGCTCGGCCAGCGCGTCTTCGCACTGGAGCGCAAGCTCGCGAGCGAGGCGCTGGCGCAGGTGTTCGGCTGGCAGCTGCTGCAGATCGGACAGTGGGGCGACGACGATGGGCTGATGTCCGAAGCGCGAACTCAGCGCAAATCGGTACTGGCCTGGCACGGTTCGCGGCCGTCCAGTGTCGCTTCCGCCATTCGCTCGCGCACCGATTCGCTGGCCATCGCGTCGGATTCCGTCGACGCAGTGCTGTTGCCTCACACGCTGGAATATGAGCCCGAGCCGCACGAAATCGTGCGCGAGGTCGGCCGCATCCTGTCCGCCGAGGGCCACCTGGTCGTGTTCGGGTTCCGGCCGTTTTCGAGCTGGGGTCTGCGCCACTGGTTCGCCAAGAACGGTTTTCCGCCGGGGCTGGAGCGACTCATCAGCGAAGGCCGGCTGCGTGACTGGCTCAAGCTGCTGGGCTTCGAAGTGGTCGACGCGCGGCGCTACCTGTTCAGCCTGCCGTTCAGCGCTACGTCGCCGTCCTCGCAGCGTTTCTTCGAGCGCACCGGCAATCATCTGTGGCCCATGTTCGCCGGCGGCTATCTGCTCAAGGCGCGCAAGCGCGTCTACACCCTCACCCCGATCCGCCCGCGCTGGCGGCTGCGACCGAAAGTGGTGGGCGGTCTGATCGAACCCTCCACGCCACGCACTAGAACGTGATCTTCTAAATAAATGTCAGCAGTCGAGATCTACACGGACGGCGCCTGCCGCGGGAATCCGGGGCCGGGCGGCTGGGGCGCGATCCTGCGCTCGGGCGACCATGAAAGAGAGCTCAAGGGCGCGGAAGCCCTCACCACCAACAATCGCATGGAGCTGACCGCGGCGATCAAGGCGCTCGCGGCCTTGAAGCGCGAGTGCGAAGTGGTGCTGTACACGGACTCTCAGTACGTCCGCAAAGGCGTACTCGAATGGATGGTGAACTGGAAGCTGCGCGACTGGCACACGGCCGACAAGAAGCCGGTGAAGAACGTCGACCTGTGGCAGGCGCTCGAAATCGAGATCGCACGCCACAAGATCGAATGGCACTGGGTCAAAGGCCACGCCGGCGTCCCCGGCAACGAGCGCGCGGATCGGCTCGCGAACGAAGCGATCGATGAGATGCTGCTGGCGGTTCGCGGTTAGCGGTTGGGGGTTAGTCAAGAGCCGCTACCACGCTGACGGCAGCGTGATTACTCATCGCTTAAGCGCATCCAATTTCTTAAACTAGCCGCCAACCGCCAACCGCCAGCCACTTCAAAAATGGATTTCATCGATCTCAAATCCCAGTACCGCCGCGTGCAAGCGTCCATGAATGCGCGCATCCAGGCCGTACTCGATCATGGTCAATACATTCTCGGCCCCGAGCACAACGAGCTCGAGCAGCGGCTGGCGGAATACGTCGGCGCCAAACATTGCATCGGCGCGTCGAGCGGCACGGACACGTTGCTCATCGCGTTGATGGCGTACGGTATCGGGCCGGGCGATGAAGTCATTACATCGCCATTCACGTTCATCGCGACGGGCGAGATGATCGCGCTCGCTGGCGCCAAGCCGGTGTTCGTCGACATCGATGCTCGTACCTACAACATCGATCCCGCGCTGATCGAAAAAGCGATCACGCCGCGGACCAAGGCCATCATGCCGGTGGCACTGTACGGACAGTGCGCCGACATGGACGCGATCAACGCCATCGCTCGCAAACATCGCATTCCCGTCATCGAGGACGCGGCACAGAGCTTTGGCGCCGAATACAAAGGCAAGCGTTCGTGCGCGGTGTCGGAAGTCGGCTCGACTTCGTTCTTTCCGTCGA
>JBEVKA010000156.1:0-9006 GCA_040509855.1 Steroidobacter sp. | reverse complement strand
TACGCGGTCGCCGTGATTCCCTCGGTCATCAAAGTGGGCCTCGGCATCGGCGGCCGGCGCGGCAAGGGCGTGCTGGTGATACGCAAGGACACGGGCGCGTGGAGCAATCCGATTTTCGTGAATCTCACCGGCGGCAGCTTCGGCTTCCAGGTGGGAGTGCAATCCGCCGACGTGGTGCTGGTATTCACCTCCAAACAAAGCATCGAAGGCATCGTCGGCGGCAAAGTGACCCTGGGCGCCGATGCGTCGGTTGCCGCCGGTCCGATCGGCCGGCAGAGCTCCGCGGCGACGGATATCGGTCTGACGGCGCAGGTGTATTCGTATTCTCGCGCCAGCGGCCTGTTCGCCGGCGTCGCGCTCGACGGCTCCGCGATCACGATCGACACGGCGTCGAACGAGGGGTTCTATAAAAAAGGTGGCATCCTCGCGAGTGAAATCATTCGCGCCGACGCGCCCACCGCCCCCGTGCCCGCCGATCAGTTCATCGCGGCGGTTCACCGTGCCGCGACGGGTGGCGTTCCCGCTGCCGTGAATAACGCGCCGGCCGCCACTCAAACCGCTCCGCCCACCTCGACGGCCAACAGCGGTGCGACCCAACCCGGCGTGCAAACGTATCCGATGGAAGATCCGCAGCCGGGCCAGGAACCCCCGCAGTGATACGGCCGATCAGCCGTATCTGAATGCACCTGCCCGTGCGAACTTGCAGCGGGCATCGCGATCAAAACCGGCGCGCGCACCCGTTTGGCTGCCATCGCCGGCTCCAGATATGATCCGCGCGGCCCGGTTCATGGTCGAACCGGCTGGGTCGCCCCCGCCAAAATACGAGCAAGACACGAGATTGCAATGAAACGTACGCATTTCTCCCGGTACAGCCGTGGCTTCACCCTGATCGAAATCATGGTCGTGGTGGTGATCCTGGGCATTCTCGCCGCGATCGTCGCGCCCAACGTCATGAGCCGCATCGGCGACGCCCAGCGCACCAAGGTGTCCAGCGACCTGCGCACCATCGAAACCGCGCTCAACCTGTATCGCATGGACAACTTCCGCTATCCGACCAGCGAGCAGGGCATTCGCGCGCTGTACGAGAAGCCCAACGATTCGTCGGTGCGCAACTGGAAACAGGGCGGCTACCTGGACTCGGGTAATGCCAAGGATCCGTGGGGCAACGCGTATCGCTACGTGTATCCGGGCGCGCACGGCAAGGAATTCGATGTGTTCACCTACGGCGCCGACAACCAGGAAGGCGGCGAAGGCGACGACACCGACATCGGCAACTGGAGCACCGAGAAACCGCAGTGAGCGCCTACGTCGAGAACGCTCCCACACGGGCAGAAGTCGACGCGCTGCCCGGTGCGACCGTGATCGAATTCGGTACCCACTGGTGCGGCTTCTGTGCCGCCGCTCAACCTCACATCACCCAAGCCATGGCCGCGCATCCCAACTTGCGCCATCTCAAAATCGAAGATGGCCCGGGCCGGCCGCTGGGCCGCTCGTTTCGAGTGAAGCTGTGGCCCACGTTGATCTTCATGCAGAACGGCGCCGAAGTGGCGCGCGTGGTGCGGCCGGACTCCGCCGACGTGGTCGGCGAAGCGGCCGAAAAAATAGATCCGAAATAAACAGCGCCCCGTTCTGACCAGTCAGTAGTCACCGGTCACTTCGTTTCTTACTACTTCGCCAGCGCTTTCAACACGCTGTCCCAGTGCGCCAGCGCGCCATCGATCGCGCTGACCGGCACGCGCTCATCCAGACCGTGCGCGAACTCGTCCGAGTCCTTCATGAACAAGCCGGACACGCCATAGCTCGGCACACCCTGCGCACGAAAATGCATGCTGTCCGTCGCGCCCGCCGACATCGACGGCACGATGGAAAGTCCGGGGAATCGCGCATGCACGGCTTTGCTGACCGCATTCATCACATCCGCGCGCAGCGGTGACGCGTCGCTGGCGACCGAACCCGATCCCGGCAATGTCACTTCCACCGCCGGATCGGCGACTACTTCGGTCAAAGTCCGATGTATGTCCTCGATCTTCACGCCCGGGAAAATGCGGCAATTGATGTTCGCGACCGCCTTCTGCGGAAGCGCGTTGGGTGCGTGCCCGCCTTGGATTTCCGTAGCGACGCATGTCGTGCGCAGCTGACCGATGTAGTTCGAATCCGCCGAGAGCGTGGCGATCGCCGCGGCATCTTCGGGATTCGCGAGAAAACTCTTGATCGCCGTCGCCGTCGGTCCGGACAGCTTGGGCAAGCTCTCCTTGAAGAACGCCAGCGTCAGCTCGTTGCGCATGGGCGGAAACTGATACGCAGCCACGCGATCCAGCGCCTGGGCCAGCTGATTGATCGCATTCACCTTGCCCGGGCGGCTGGAATGTCCGCCGGGATTGGTCACCGTCAGCTTGAAGTCCGCATAGGTTTTCTCGCCGGCCTGGATGCCGTACACGACCGGCTCGCCCTCTTCGCTGAGCAAGCCGCCACCGGCGTCGCCGTTGAGCGCGAGCTCCGCATGCTTGAACTGCTGAGCCAGCTTGCGCGTGGTGACCATCTGCGTTTCCTCATCGCCGGAGAACGCGAGGATCACATCGCGCTTCGGCTTCCAACCTTCGCGCTTCAGCTTCGCAACCGCGGCCGTGATGATGGAGACCTCGAACTTGTTGTCCACCGCGCCGCGTCCGAACACGTAGCCATTCTCCAGCACCGGCGTGAACGGATCGCGCTTCCAGTCCTCGCGCTTGGCTTCGACGACGTCCATGTGCGCGATGACGAGCAGCGGCTTTTTCTTGCTGTCCGTGCCGCGATAGTGCGCGACCAACGTGGCCGTCTCGCCGACCGGCTCGATTGTGATGTCTCCCGGCGCGAAGCCCGCTTCCACCAGCACGCTCTTTAGATATTCGGCGTATGCGGGCACCTGGCCAGCGCCCTGCACGGTACGAAAGCTGATCGACTTCTGCAGGATGCCGAGCGCCTGAGCGTGCAGTTCTGGAGCAACCTTGGGTGGGCTCGCGGCCACTGCGCAGCCGACGGCGCTCGCGCCGACGAGACCGAGGATCGCGGACATCAAATGTTTGCTGGGCGACGGGGACTTCACTAGTCGATTCTCCGGGAAAAGCCTGACCATGAACGCGCTGGCTGACGGAGGCTATTGTGGCCCATCGCCGCGCGCTTGTGGTCTCCCGGAGCGCCGATCAGGATTCGAACCGATAGCTGAGCTTCACCAGCAGTTGCTCGTCGTCGCGCACGCTGAAGCTGTCACGCAGGGTGCGGCCGAAGCCGTCCTCGGACGCGTCCTCTTCATAACCGCCCCGACCATATACAACATACAAATAAGACAGCGGCGCGATCTCATAGCGATAGCGGATCTGCAGCGCCAGGTTGCGCACGCTGATGTCGTCGACCGGCTCATCGGTCTCGATCGCGTTGCCCGAGCCATCGATGCGATAGGCCTGGTTCAAGCGCGCCTTCAAGCCGATGGCCTGCAGCCGCAAGCGCAGCTCCTGGCTGCCGCTGATGATCCAGTTGCAGCCCGCGTTCAGGCTGGTGTCGCGCTTCTTGAAGCCGCCGATCAGATTTTCCCGCTGCCACACCAGCCAGTCCTGCACCTGATCGGCGTCCACGCCCACGTACACGTTGAACGCATCGCTGATGAAATAAGTCGGCTCGAGCAACAGCCGGTAGCCAACCTTCTCGTTGCCCGCCAGCCCGCCGCTGAACAGTTCCGCTTCGGCTCGATAGCCCCAGCGTCCGCGTCGAGGCCGCTCGTATTCGAAGAAGGAGTTGAAGCTGGGCGGCTTGTTCACAAAACCGTTGCCGCGCAGGATCAAGTCATCGATGCCGGCGCTATTGACGTTGATCTGCCCGTACTCATAGCTGCCGTCACGCAGGTTGCTCTCGCGGCTCATCCGGAACTGATAGTTGAGATGCTGACCGTGATCGTTGTTGTTGGTGGTGACACGCCAGCGCCAGTCCTTCGACATGTAACGAGAGTTGCTCGGCAACTCGGTGAAGCGGCGATTCACCTGCCAGTGCAGATAGTTGGTGCTGTTACGTGACAGGAAGCCGGCGTCGTTGATCTGCAGATCCTGGCCGAAGTGCATGCCGATCCACTGCTGGCGCCAGCCATGATCCATCTCGTAGTCGGCCCAGACGGTCGCGCCGGTGCCGCGAGTGGTCTCTCCCGATTGATCGATCTGGCTGCCGATCCAGCGCGTGCGCACATTCCAACGCGCAGTGGGCCGCCAGTTGTGATCGACGCCGAGCACGTCGGCTTTGCGATCGAGATAAGGACGATCGACGCTGGTCATGAGCACGCCCAGGTTTTGCGTGTCGAAGTCGCGCACCAGGCGCAGCGCGCCGAACGATCGCCCCACTTCATCGTCTTCGTCGGCGCCGAACACGCCGTACTTGGTCGCACCGAAGCTGCCATTCAACTTCAGCGCCGCAACGATATCGCCCGAGCCGCGGCCGTCATCGGCCGGCCCGCCAATGCGTCGCGTGTACAGCAGCTGGCTGAAGTCCGACGGCGTGGTGAATTCGAAAATGCCCTGGTTCTCGGTGAAGAACGGGCGCTTGTCGCTGATGAAAGTTTCGGTGGCGTCGAAGTTCACCACCAGGTCATCGCTCTCCACCTGGCCGAAATCCGGATTGAGCGTCGCGGTGAGCTGCGTCTGGCCATTGGGTTTCCAGAACACGTCGACGCCGGCATCGCCGCTCTCGCGATCGCCGACCAAATCATATAAACCGGAAACGTACGGCGTCACCGCCAGCAGCGACTGGCTGTAATTGCGCACTTCCATCTCGGCGAAATCCGACAGGAACCGCGGCCGCTCGAAGCTCGCCATCGGCCAGGCGACGCGCTCGCCGGTGGCGCCGACGACGCGATCGACATAGATCCGTAGCATGCGAATGTCGCCATTCGCTTCTCGCATCGAAGCGATGTGCCATGGGATCAACACCTCGGCGGTCCAGGCCTGCTCGTCCTCGCCGACCGCGTGCCGCCAGTTGCCGTCCCAGTCCGGGTTGAACTCGGCCTCGTTGGTGATGACGGCATCGAAGACGCCATCGGTGGAACTGACGGTGAAGTTGTAACCGGTGCGATGATCGGCATCGAAGTCGATCATGACGTTGATGCGATCGACCTGCTCGTCGAAGTCCCGTTGCACGCGTTGGCGCGTGCGAGGCACGGAAGGCGGCTGCGTATTGCGAAACGCCACGGCCAATCCGTCCGGCGTGGCGAGCACCCAGGCTTCGGTCATCAGTGACGCTGGCTCGCCGTTGAGCGGCTGCACTTTGCGGAAATCGGTGATGTGGCGCGCCTCGCGCCATTCTTCCGGATCGACGCTGCCGTCGATCTCCACCGCCGACGCCGGCATGGCGAACGCGGCCAACGCCGCCGACGCCAGGATCGACAGCGCAGTTCGCTTGTTTGTTTGCTGGTTCATCCGTCTATTCCCACGCGGCGTCCGTCCATTGCCTTGGTATGGGCCCGGGTACAGGCCTGCCCGCCCCGTCCTCATCCCGTGGGATGCGCAGCTCCTCGCGTTGGTTTGCAATACGTGGCAAAAAAATCGCGCCGCGTAACTCGACGGCACGGGCGATCGTGGCCAGAAGCCGGTTTTCGCCAGCAATCAGCTCACGAGCGCTGCACTTCCCGCGCGACGATGCCAGCGATCCTGACATGGGCTTCGCTCAACTCGGCGACCGTTCGCGACGATTCGCTCAGATACAGCGCGATCAACGACGGCTTGCGGCCCGGCGGCCAGACGATCGCCAGATTGTTGACGGCGCCGTTCGCGCCCCTCCCGCTCTTGTCACCGACTTTCCATTCCTTCGGCAACCCCTTCCGCAGCAGTTGCAGGCCGGTCGAGGCATTGACCATCCACCCCAGCAGCAGATCGCGCGACGCCACCGACAGCACTTGTTTGGTCAGCACCTGCTCCATCGAGTGCACCATGGCGCGCGGCGTGGTCGTATCGCGCGGATCGCCGGGCAGATTGCTGTTGAGATCCAGCTCGTAGCGATCCAGTCGCGTCTCACGATCGCCCAGCGAACGCACGAAGCGAGTGAAGCCCGCCGGTCCATCGATCATTTTCAACAACAGATTGGCCGCGGGATTGTCGCTGACTTCGACCACCGCCGCGCACAGCTCGCGAACCGTCATCTCGCCCTGCTCCAGGCGCTTGGACGTCACGGGTGCGTGCGACAGCATGTCGCTGGCCTGCAGACGCACCTGCTGATCGAGCGTGATCGAACCCAGATCGGCACGCTGCAGAATTGCGGCGGCGAGCAGCATCTTGAACGTGGACGCCATCGAGTAGCGCGCGTCATCGTCGACACCCCAGCGACGACCGCTCTGCGTATCGAGCACATGCAATCCCAGGCGCCCACCGAAGCGCCCGCGCACTGCCTGGATCTGCTGGGTGAAGTCGCTGCTCTCAGCGGCAAAGGACGCCTGATTTGCCAGCAGCAACCCTGACGAAGCCGCGACAAAAGCGCGGCGTGACAAACGTTCCATGATGTCCCTGATTGATGTTGTTACCGGCCAGGGCGAGCAGCGTGCACGTCAATAGTGGCAACAAAATGGCGAATGATTATCCGCTGGCCGCCAGCGTGATGACGCCGCTGACGATGAGCAGCGCGCCGACCAACCGCACCGGCGTGACGCGTTCCTTGAGCAGGCGGGCGCCGAAGTACGTGCCGATCAATGTCGCCAGCTCGCGCATGGGAGCGACGTGTCCGACCGGCGCGTGTTTCATGGCGAACAGCACGAGGATGTATCCGAGCGGGCCGAGCACGGCGACGATGAGAATCGGGGTGCGATATTTCCTGGCTTCGTGGAGCAACCCTGCGCGGTCACGCAACGCCAACGGTGTGAGCACGGCGATCCGCAACATGTTGCCGGAGAAGTCGACGATGAAGGGCGAGATGAGCAACGTCTTCACCGCCCAACCATCATTGATTGTGTACGCAGCGATGAACACACCCGTGAGCATGCCGAGGGCGATGCCGGCACGCGGCGCTTTGTGCGGTTCGCTCAGCAGCCCGGAAACCATCAGGATGCCGCTCACCACCAGCAGCACGCCCAACACCGAATAGGCGCTGGCCGGTTCTTTCAAAATGAAGGTCGCGGCAATGAACGCGAGCAGCGGCCCCGTGCCACGCGCCAGCGGATAGACCAGCGAAAGATCCGAAACTCGATAGCCCGCTTGTAAGAGCAGCGAGTAGCCCATGTGCAGCACGCCCGTCATCAGCAGCGCGAGCCAATGGATCATCTCGAAGTGCGGCCGCTGATAGACCAAGATCCACAGCACCGCGGGCGCGTACAGCACCACGGAGCCCACCGAATACAACAATACGAAATGCCGCGAACCCGCGGCTCGCTTGGCGGCCAGGTTCCATGTGGCGTGGGTCAGCGCGGCGAGCAGCACGGCCGCGATCGCGAGTGGATGCATAAGCGCTTACTGTAACGTATGCCAAAGCAAGAAGCGGAGCGCTCCGGAACCGGTCGGACGGCATCCTGGCGCCACCCAACAGGAGCGCATCATGAGTTTCCGCATCACCGGCTTGCCACTGCACCAGTTCGAATCGTTGTTCTCACTGTCGAATGAACAGCTCGCCGAGCGCAATGCCGTCCGCGTGGTCGCGAACAAGCGGCCCGGCTATCCCTGCCGCGTAAGCTTGCAGGATGCGGAGCTTGGCGAATCGCTGATCCTGTTGAACTACGAGCACCTGCCGGTCGCGTCGCCTTATCGCTCCGTCCACGCCGTCTATGTTCGCGAGGCGGCAACGGAAGCCGCGCTGGCGGTGGATGAAGTGCCCGTTTCGTTTCGCCACCGACTGCTGTCGCTGCGTGCATATGATGCCAAGGGCATGATGCAGTCGGCGGATGTCACACCCGGCACCGCGGTCGAGACGATGATCGAGCAAATGTTCGCAGATCCCACGGTGGAGTACTTGCACGTCCACAACGCGAAACCCGGCTGCTACGCGGCCCGCGTGGACCGCGCCTGAAAAAAAGCGGCAGGCACATCGTCGTGCCTGCCGCCATCGATCATCAACCGTTGGCCGTGAACGCCGGCGTCACCAGCCCGGCGGGAGCGACGATGCCGCCCGACTGGCGCTCGAACAAACGCCGGTAGTGTCCGTGCGGTCGACGCAGCAGCACTTCGTGGCTGCCTTCCTCGACGATGTGTCCGCGCTCGAACACCAGGATGCGATCCATCGCCCGCACCGTCGACAGACGATGCGCGATCACGATGGACGTGCGTCCCGCCATCAGCCGATCCATCGCCTCCTGAATCAGCGCTTCGGATTCCGAGTCGAGGCTGGAGGTGGCCTCGTCCAGGATCAGGATCGGCGCATCGGCGAGAAAAGCACGTGCCAATGCCACGCGCTGACGCTCACCGCCGGAGAGCTTCACACCGCGCTCGCCCACCAGTGTTTGATAGCCACGCGGCAGACGGACGATGAAGTCGTGCGCATTCGCCAGGCTCGCCGCCCGCTCGATCTCCGCCTGCGTCGCCTCCGGCCGGGCATAGGAAATATTCTCCGCCAGGCTGCGATGAAACAGGATCGGCTCCTGCTGGACGATCGCGATCTGCGAGCGCAGCGACTCCTGCGTGGCGAACGCGACGTTCTGACCATCGATCAGCACCCGCCCTTCGGTCACGTCGTACAGGCGCTGGATCAACTTCACGAACGTGGTCTTGCCCGAGCCGGAATGCCCGACCAGACCGATGCGCTCGCCGGGCGCGATGCGCACGTTCAAGTCGCGATACAACGGCTTGTCCTGACCGGCGTAACAGAACGTCACGTGATCGAAGCGCACTGCGCCCGCGTCGATCTGCAGCGGCCGCGCGTCCGGCGAGTCCGCCACGCCGAGCGGCTGATCGTAGAGATTCACCATCTCTTCCATTTCGTTGACGGACCGTTGCAGGTGATGAATGTGCTGGCCGATGTCGCGCAGGTAGCCGTGCACGACGAAATACGTCGTCAGCACGTACGTGATTTCGCCAG
>JBEVKA010000155.1:0-4438 GCA_040509855.1 Steroidobacter sp. | reverse complement strand
TGTGAGGTAAACCGGCGAAACGCCAATCTCGGCGCCGATGTCCGCCAGCGACCAGCGACGCGCGAGATCGGTGGACAGCAGCAACTTGGTACGCTCGACGAGCTTGCGCCGCCCATCGCTCGCGGCGCCGGTGTGCGATTTGCGTTCGCCTAAAACACGGCGAATCAATGTCAGCGCCAGCGTCTCGCCTTCGAGCGGTTCGGCGAGCTTGCGATGCAAGCTGTAACGAAGCGTCGCGACCAGCGCCTGCGCACGCGGATCGATGCCGAGATGTTGCTTACCGAAAGCAAGCACCGCACCCGGACGCAAATATTCCGTCGGCACCAGCTCGCGCAGCCAGTCTTCTCCGATCGACATCGACAGACAGGCGTCGCCGCCCGTGATCGGATGACTGATGCGATAACCCTCGGAGGGATTGAATATCAGCACCTGATTCGGTTCGGCGACCGCATCGCTGCGCCCCAGATGACGCACGAACACACCGCGATAGGGAAACACCAAGTGCGTGCTTTGGGCGCACTCTTCGGCGCTCTTGTGCTTGCATCCGCCGCCGCAAACCACATCGCGCACGGCGACGCTCCCGGTGGTCAGGAGATCGTGGCACAGGAGCTCGGGTTGCTGGCTGATGGGAAAGGCCTCGGAGAATCTGCCGGCGCATCTTCCCATCGGCGGTCCGGCCATTCAATGAACAGCGGCCCAAAATGAACGAGGCCCCGCACCGACGCGGGGCCTCGCCTCATGCTCGATTGCTCAAGCCTGAGCCGGCACGCCCGTGGCAGCAGGCGCGGCCACTTTCACCAGGCCACTCAGTCCGTCGCCGGACAGCCCGACTTCCTTGATGAGCTGGTCGACCACCGGCGCGTAGGCGCGATACTTGAGCGCCGCGCCGACCGCCTGCTCGGCAAGATTTCCCGAGTGGCCGTTGGGCATGCCGTCGAGCGAACCGTTCGCCGCGCCGGTGTTGAGCCCATCCACCTGCATGATGCGAATCGAGTCGATGTTTTGCATCGGCTTGACCGCTTCCTCGATGATCCTCGGCAACGCCTGGATCAATGAGAGTTTTTCCTGCAGCGAGATCTGCGCGTCCGACAGCGTGTTGATCGCTTCGTTGAGCGCACGCTTACCGGCGGCTTCCGCTTCGTAATTCTCGCGGTTGGCCTTGGCCAGCGTGCGGATCGCATCTGCCTTCGCTTCGGACGCTTCCTTCTCGGCCAGCGCGGACACCTTGACGCTGATGGCCTGACGCTCCGCCTCCTGCGAGGCGAGCACCAGCGTCACTTGTTTCTCACGTTCGGCCCTGGCGACTTCCTCGGCCGTCTTTACGGCCTGCTCGGACTTCACGGCGTCGGCAAGCGCGAGGTTGGCGCTGGCTTGCGCCTTCGACTGTTCCTCGGACTTCTGAGCGATCGTGATCGCCTTGTGCTGCTCGGCGAGCTGAGTCGCGCGCTGCTGCTCGATGGACGCGATCTGAATTTCGCGCTCCGCTTCCACCTCGCGCTGACGCACCGCCTGTTGCTTGGCGACTTCCGCCTCGCGAATCAAACGCTGCGAGGCGATCTTCGCTTCCTCGGCTTCACGTGACTTGTCGGCCTGCACCTTCGCGACGATCGCCGCCTGCTCCGCTTCACGCGACGCCACCTCCTGCGATTGCGCCAGCTCGGCGAAACGTTTCTGGCGATCGATCTCCAGCTGCAGCTGCTTGGCTTCGAAGTTCTTTTGTGAGATCGCGACGGTGGTGTCCTGCTCGATCTCGTTGCGCTCGCGGCTGCGGCGCTGAGTCTGCTCGGTGAGGCGAGTCAGGCCTTCCGCGTCGAACGCATTGTTCGGGTCGAAGAACTGCATCGCCGTCTGGTCGATGCGCGTCAACGACACGCTCTCCAGCTCCAGGCCGTTCTTGAGCAGATCTTCGCTGACTGCGTTCTGCACGCCTTGAATGAAGTCCTGACGCTTGTCGAGCAGCTCCTGCATGGTCATCGAGACCGCGGCGGCGCGCAGCGCATCGACGAATTTATCCTCCACCAGTTGCGACAGCTGCTCCGGATCGATCGTGCGTTGGCCCAGCGTCTGCGCGGCATTGGCGATGCCCTCTTTGGTGGGCACGACACGCACGAAGAACGCCACGACCACATCGACGCGCATGCGGTCCTTGGTGAACAGCGAGTCCTTGCCGAAGCGCATGACTTCGAGCTTGAGCGTGTTCATGTTCACCAGGATGATTTCATGGAACACCGGCAGCACCAGCGCACCGCCGTCCATCACCACCTTCTGTCCGCCCAGGCCGGTGCGCACGAATGCCCTTTCCTTCGAGGCGCGCCGATACAACCGCGACAGAATGACCGCGATCAACAGCAAGGCAAAGAAACCTATGCCGACCAGAATCAGGACGTCAGTGACTTCAGTGTTCATGCGTCTGCCTCCCAGCAAACATCGAGGATGAAAGAATCGTCGTCAGGTAAACGGATCAGCCCGCCATCTCAGTCCAGATCCGGCCATGGGTTCACGGCCGCCGCGAAACGGCTGCCGGAAATCAGCCTGGTCAACAACACTCGCTCGCCGCTTTGAAAGGTGAGACCCACGGCCTCGGGCTCGACCATCACGTAGATGTTCTGGCCGTGCTCGTTGGGCACGCGAGCTTGGGCGGGATAGCCGGGACGCGCGGTGCCGTTGACGATGGTGCCGACGCGTCCGACGAGCGAGTCGAATGACACAGCGAAGGTCTGGTCTTGTGGAATGACGCGCGCCACGCCTGCTCCGGCGACGCGAACGAACGGCAGCGTGGCAACGAACGCAACCGGGATCGAGAGCAACGTCGGCACCCAGAAGCCGAACATTCGCTGCGCGATCAGGTTGAGACCGAAACCAGTGAGCGCAAACCCCGCGAGGAACAACACCAACAGCACCAGTATCGGCACGCGTCCGACGTGCAGCCAGCCGAGCGCCTGGTGCACTCCCGGCATGCTTTCTCCCGGATCCGGAAACAAGTCCTGTAACGATTCCGAAACACTGCCGCCGACGAGCAGCGCGACGCCTTCGACGAGCGCGATGAGCACCATGAGCAACACCGCCGCCGAGAAAGGCCAGGTTTCGGTTGCAAGCAGCACTGGATGGTGAGCTCCTCGATGTGAGAATGATTTGGATGGCGGCGTCATTAGATCTAGCGAGCGGCGCTCCGGCAACACGCTACCGGCCAATGGCCCAGCGCCGCCGGTGACCGCCAGGGATGGCGGAAATGCCGGCGACCGCCACGGAGGCGGAAATGCCGGCAACGCCCAACCGTGCAACCTTTCTCCCCGCCATCGCGTCCGAGCTACTCGGCTCACGCGCTCGCGGGTATGGAATGACAACTCTCACAATTTCCTGGCGTCAATTGCTGGGCATGACGGCGCCGTTGCTGCTGACGAGCAGCCTGGCCACGGCTGATCCATTCGACAGCGCTCGAACGCGCATCCAGAACGTCATGACCGCGCACGACATTGCTTCAGTCTCGGTGGCCGTCGCACATCGGGAAAAGATCATTTGGGAGCAAAGTTTCGGCTGGGCCGATGTCGAGCGGCGCATTCCAGCCACGCCACGCACGCCCTACTTGCTCGCCTCGATCACCAAGCCGATGACGGCGACTGCGATCATGATGCTGATGGAGCGAGGCGCGATCGATCTCGATCAACCCATCGATCGCTATCTGGGCGTGCAGAAAATCACCGCTCGCATCGGCAACGCGCGTGATGCGACGGTGAGACGCGTGGCCGCGCACACGGCTGGGCTGCCGTTACATGGACTGTTCACCTATTCCGACGAATCCGGCTCCCCGCCCCCAATCGAGGAAACATTCCGACGCTATGGCGTGATCGTCAACCCTCCCGGTGAATCCTTTGTCTACAGCAACCTGGGTTACGGGTTGCTGGAGGCCGCGATCGAACGCGCCTCGGGCAAGTCGTACAGTCAATTCCTGACCGACGAGCTGTTCGCGCCGCTAGGCTTGAACGACAGCACCGTGAATGCTCCCGAACACGGCGCGGCCATTCGCTATTGGGGCCAACGCGTCGTGCCCACGCAGGACACGGACGCCAAAGGCGCCGGCGCGGTCTTCATGAGCGCTCACGATCTGGTGCGCTTCGGAATGTTTCATTTGCATGGCCGACTCGACGGTCAGCGCAAGAGTGTCTTGCAACCCGCTACGCTCGCAGCGATGCACGAGGCCACCCGCCTCAATGATGGCTCCTCATCCGGCTACGGCGTCGGCTGGTTCGTCGGCGAGCAGCATGGGCTGCGTTATTTCGGGCACAACGGCGGGAACGCGGGCACCGCGACGGTGCTGGCCATCTATCCGGATCAGGAGCTGGTCATCGTCGTGCTCGGCAACGGCGTCTCTCGCAGCGGCGCGGTCCACTTCCTGGAAAACGACATCATCCACGCGCTGCTGCCCGAGACCATTCGCAAC
>JBEVKA010000154.1:0-5966 GCA_040509855.1 Steroidobacter sp. | reverse complement strand
CATGCGACGTATGGAGTCTTCGAAGTCTCGGGCCGCCGCCACATAGTCCGCGCGATGCAGGAACACGCGATCGACGAGGAGACTCACCGCGCGGATGAGGAAGGGTGCGCTCAACATCAAGGACGCGATTCCGAGCGTCGACGCGACTATGGGCAGCCCTGGCGACACGCGGAAAATGAAAATGCTCGCGAGTGTCGCGGTCGACACGCTCGCGAGCAGCCAGAGGCTGCGTTTGAGAACGACGTCGGCGTAGTGAATCTGAGCCAGTGAGATCGCGATGAATATCGACCAGGGAATGGCCCAATGTTCGCTGAGTAAACTCATGGCAACCCGTACGTCGGCGGGCAGTCGCGAACTCAACTGGCTCAGCCACGCAGCCGTGATTTGCACGACCGCGAGCACCAGCGCACCTCGTCCGAACCAACGCTGCCCATGTTCGATGTCGATTGCGGGGCGATCAACGCGATAGAGAACCAGCGCGATGGCGGTCACCACCAACGCCACATAGAACGACGTCTCCGGGTACCAGCTGGCGTCGAGATCGAGCGCATGAGTCGCCGCCGCCCAAACGAACAGGCTCGCGTTCATCAGCGATACCGCGCCAGTGAACATCACAAAGACTCGTGACGAGCGAGTCGTCAGCCCGATCCGCGCCTGCAGGAAACGTCCGATCGCGACTGGCCCGATGATCGTGCAGCTCCACGCCAATGCTTCGGCAAGATGGATGCTCGTTACATTCGCGTCCGCCAGCTGCAGCGTGTAGCGCAGGAATCTGCCCAGCGTCCAAATGACTCCGACGACCCACAGCAGCTGATATCCGCTGGGTCGGCCAGTGGCGCGATCGACGCGAAGCTGCATGAGTCCCAGCAGTGCGCACAGCGCTGTACCCACTGCGAACCCAATGGCTTGAAGCGCGGAGTAGGTGAGCGCATCCGCCATGTCAGTTATCGCTGCCCGGTGCGTGACACATCACGCATCCATAGCCCGTGCCCGCGCGCACCAAACCAATGGCGGCGGGTGACACTGCGCCCGTTTTCAAATCATTCAATCGCGATCGCGACTGCTCGGCTGCAAAGCTGGAAGCGCCCGTCACCAACTCGTACTCGCGCCGGGCAGCGGCTGGATCGCCGGTCTCGGCATAAACATCTCCGAGCAGAACGTGCAGCACGTCCTCGGGACGGCCGCCTGGAGCAGTGTCCATGATGAACCGCAGATCATCGATGACAGCCGTTGTATCGCGCACGGCGACTGGCAGATGAATAGTGGTGAAGGCGCGCGTCAATCGCACTGTTGTCGATCTTGGCGCCTGGAGGACGGCGGCATTCATCTCTTTAATCGAGAGACTCATCGCCGCCGGATCCTGTTTGAGCATGGCTGTCACCAAGCCAGCCATGCCATGGCTGGCCAGCAATAATGCATTCTTGTCGTCCATGGTGAGCGCACGCCCATAAGCAGCCTGGGCGCGTTCGCTGGCTGCGATCAGCGTGGCGGGATTTGCCTTGGACTGGAACAACGTGCCTTGCTGTGACATATAGGCGTTGCCGAGCGCTTCCCACAGATCCGCATTGTCGGGCGAGCGCGTCACCGCGGTTTCGAGTCCTTTCACCAGCGGATCGACCGCCTGTAGGTTCCCCTGTCGGAATTGCAGTTGCAAGTGGTGAGCCTGGGCGAGCGCTTCGATATCCCCATCGGCTGCCGCGAGCGTGCCGGCCGCGGTGAGGAAAGTGAGCGCAAGAAGACGAATCGATGCGCGCATGGCTGCTCCTGAAGGTGATTGCAACGATGGGCACACCTTAGGGCGCCGCCATGCATGTCGCCGATGGCTTTCGAACGAGCGCGGACGCTGCGTGTGGGAGCGCGGTGTGGGAGCCCATGAACGCGCCACGTTTCGAATCAAACCGACCTGCTAGTATTGCTCCTCATGAACCTGACTCCCTTCCATCTGGCGATTCCCGTCTACGACCTGGTCGCGGCCCGCCGCTTCTATGGCGAAGTGTTCGGCCTGGCGGAAGGGCGATCGAGCGCGCACTGGGTGGATTTCGATTTCTTCGGTCATCAGCTGGTCATCCACGAGCATCCAAAGACCAGTTCCCAGGAGCAGGCGCATACCAATTCCGTGGACGGGCACGACGTTCCGGTACCTCATTTCGGCGTGGTGCTCGAATGGAGTCAGTGGGAAGCGCTCGCGCAACGGTTGCAGTCCTTCAATGTCACGTTCGCGATCGAACCCTACATTCGTTTTCGAGGCCAGGTGGGCGAGCAGGCCACCATGTTCCTGTTCGATCCGTGCGGAAACGCCCTGGAGTTCAAGGCGTTCAAAGATATGAGTCAGCTGTTCGCGAAGTAGCCGCGACTCATTCCTCGTCCTGGTCCGTCTCGCTTCGAGGCGCAGCGGCGGTGACGTCGAGTCCCTTGCCGGCGAGCACGAACGTGCCGATCGGAATCTCACCCTCAGAATCCGAACTCAGTTCGATATCGAGCGTCTCGGTGCGCTGATTCGGGCGGCCGAAGTTGTGCGTCAATCGTGCCGTGAGCATCGTGGCGCCGTTCGGATTGAGCGGATCGGCGGAGAAAACATTCACGCCCACCGCGAAACGCCCGTCGGGCGCACGCCGGAGTAGATATTCCTCCGGGCCGAAGCCGGAGGTCATGTCGTTCGAGAGGTGGCCGCCTAGCGCCGTGCGATTGTTACTGTACATGGCGCTCTCGCCGTTCGGCTCGGTCACCCACAGATCCATGTCCGTCGCTGGCGTGTTCCATTCGATGACGACGCGCAGGTCGACAGCCAGCGGCGCGACCAGCCGGCTGTCCAGGATCGCTTTCCTCACGCCGAGTTGTTTCAATTGTGGCAGGAGCGCGTTCGCCTCCATCAGCGAGATCAGCTCGATGCCATCGTATGCGTCGTCCCACGGCGTGATGATGACCTGGTTGAGTATCGTGACCGCGCGTTCCAGATCGCGAGCCGCCGATTTTCCTCGGCCGTGTTTCGCCCGCTCGGCCAGAGCGAGGGCGAGCGACCGAGCGGGTTGTGGACGGTCGGGCGCGAGTTCGAGGAGTCGCTGGTAGAGCCAGATGGCGCGGTCGAGCTGGCCATATCGCAGCAGCCGCTCGGCCACGATCGAAATGGTTTCATCATTCTTCGCGGGCAATTCGAGTGCCGACAACAATAGCTCCGCGGCGCGTTCAGTGTCGCCACGGCGGTGGAACCATTCGGCGACATCGAGATAAAACGCGGGCAGATCGCCGTGTGTTTTTTCTTCGGCGGCGAGCACACTGTCGAGTCGTGCTTCGTCGGTTGCGTCGAGCGCTTTGATATAGGAACGATTGACGTTCCACGGCGCCAGCTCGATGGTGGCGCCGGGCTTGCGGGCTCGCGAGCCGGTGACGGCGATTTCTTCGAGGGATCCTCGGGGCGATGGGGCCGCGGCGCTTCGCTCGCGCCGGCTCGCGGCCGGATCGAACTTTTCCTGCCACCAGCGTTTATGTTCCTGCCACTGCTCGATGACGTTGGCGAGATGTTCGTCGCGCTCGGTGCGGCGGTACTGATCGGTCTCCGCTTTGAGCGCGTCGTATTCCTCGCGCCATTCCGCGGGGTAGTTGGTGGGCGGACGGATGCGGGCCTGAACGTAGTCGGACGGATCCTCCAGCACGACGAACGACAAGTGTGGGCTGGCCACGCTGAAGCGCTGCGAAAGCTTACGCAGCTCATGAGTTCGTTCACGAGCCGCGAGCTGCATGACTTGATCTGCTCCCCACAGCGCGCCTGCTCCTTCGAAACTTTGGGTCGTGCGGCTGATTGGATAGCGTCGCTCGATGATTCGCGATCCGTGGCCGCCGATACGCACGATGATGTCGCCCGCGGGCGGCGCTTCGCCTACCACAGCGAATTCACCGCGAGCTGCGGGCAACGAGGCGAACGATAGCTGCGCGCCAGATGCATTGAGCACCTCGACGACGGCGGGATCTCGATCGAGCAAGCGAGCGAGAACGTCATCCACGGCGTCACGATCCAGGCGCAGAACCATATCGGCAGATCGTTTCGTCACGAGCGCGAGATAGCCGACGTCCGCGTCGAGCGCCGTGGTCACCGCGAACATATCGCAGTCAGGTTTGAATGTTTGACGGTCATCGATCGTGCCGACGCCGTCCGAGAACAGCAGGCAGACATCGGCGTCGGCAACATTAGCAGCTTGCAGCATTGCGAAACTCGTCGCGCCCCGATAGGTGACGTTTCGAAGCTGCGCCTGCACTGTGGCCGCGTTCGAGAAGGTTTCAACAATCACACCGGAGCTGTCGAACGAGACGACGTCGATGACGCGCGGTCGCGTTGTTTCGAGATATCGCGTGACGAGATCGATTTCTGATTCGAGATCGTCGTCGACGCGAGAGCGCGAACGATCCCAGTAGATGCGTACGCGTTCCAATGGCCTACGGGCCGTGGATTCCATGGGAATCCACTCGTTCAGCTGAAAGAAACGTTTGCCGTTGGGATGCGAGGTGGTGAGCAAAGGCTGCGTGAGCCGCGGTGAGTTCAGTCGCAGCTCACCGGACAGCGGTGTATTCGCCGCCGAGACCTTCAGAACGAAACCGTCGCCCTGCGTCAGCCACTGTGATCGCAGCTGAGCAGGCAGCACCAGTTCCGGCGGCGCCGCCAGGCTTGTCGTGTGTATCGAGAGCGTCACTCGACCCACGTCCTGTTCCGTGACGAGCGGCAGCGTCCAGCCTTTGAGCGAATGGATGGGCGCGACGAATGACAGGCCGACGGTGCGACCTTCCTCATCGACGGGATACACACGCGTGGAGAAAACATTGCTGCGGGATACCTCGGCCAGCCCGGGGTCGACCGCTCGTCGAACACGCTGCTCGTAGGCGGCTCGTGCCCGTGACGGTTCCGTCAGCACGCCATCGATGAAGTTGCCCTCGACGTCGAGAGCATAGTGCGTCACCACTGCCGAGTCTGGGAGCGCAAGCGACAACACGCCTTCCAGTTGCTCGTCTGTCGGGTTGGCGAAATGAATCCGCAGCGTCGCTCGCGCGATGGCGCCCACCACGCGCACATCCACATCCAGATCGGAAATCGGCAGATGTCGCCGGTGCACTTCGTCATCCACGCCTTCCACGCGGGCGACGAGCGCTGGGTTCGGAGTCACGGGTGCAGGCTGCGCCATCGCTTCAGTGGCGCCGATCAACGCCAGCAGGATCAATGGCAGTGGCCGCAGATCGCGCATGGTCTCTCCCTTGACGTTGTTATGGAGACCTCTGTCCAAACGCGGCCGCTGCCGGTTCGGGTTGGCTCCGGCGCCAGTCGTCGCAAATATCGAACGATTGAACGCGTTCGGCCAGCCATCAATTGAGCCGCGGCCCGCATGATGCCATCCTTGCGGTTTGACGTCCGCTGGGGGGAATCATGATCGACCATCTCGGCATCACGGTGCGCGATCACGACGCGTCCAAGGACTTTTACTTGAAGGCGCTGGGGCCGCTGGGCATCGGCGTCGTCATGAGTGTTTCGAAACAAGAGAGCGGCGCCGCCAGCGATTTCACGGGACTCGGCTACGATAACAAGCCGTTTTTCTGGATCGGGCAGGGCACGCCGACCGGCGCAATTCACTTGTGTTTCACCGCCAAGACGCGCGCCGCCGTCGACGCATTCTATAAAGCGGCAATCGCAGCCGGCGCACGCGACAATGGTCCACCAGGCATCCGCGCCCACTACCATCCGAATTATTACGGCGCCTTCGTCATCGATTTGAACGGAGCGAACCTGGAAGCGGTTTGCCACCAGTCTTGAGTTTTTCAAAGGAGCTCACCATGCAGCATGCATTACTCACACGTCGATTCGCGCAGTTCTCCGCCCTGGCGGTGATCGTCGCGCTCAGCGCCTGTTCCAAGCAGCCCGAACCGGTTGCGGAAACGCCGCCCGCGGCGGAAGCGAGTCAGCCCACCACGTCGGACGCGTTGGTCGC
>JBEVKA010000153.1:0-9506 GCA_040509855.1 Steroidobacter sp. | reverse complement strand
GGAGATCATCAGCACGCCCGGTCGCGGCACCTCCGTGAGACTTTATCTGCCGCGCACCGACACGATACCTACGATCAGCGGTGTGAGTGGCGAAGAGCTTTCGTTATCGGGCTTGGATCGCACCATCCTGCTGGTCGAAGACGACGCCGGCGTGCGCGCCGTGACGGCGGCGATGCTCAAAGAATTGCAATTCAACGTCATCGAAGCGGACAACGGCGCCCGGGCGCTGGACATCGTCGATCGAGAATCCGAGATCGATTTGTTGTTCACCGATATCGTCATGCCGGGCGGCATGAACGGATTCGAGCTGGGGCGGCTGGCTCGCGAACGTCGCCCGCATCTGCCGGTGTTGTATGCGACAGGTTATTCGGCGTCATATGCCGCGCCCGAGAAGGGCGCGGATATGTTGGCAAAACCTTATCGAGAGGCGGATCTGCGCAGCAAGCTGCGCGGCTTGTTACAGCCGCGCCGAGCCGATTTGAACTGACTCAACTACCTGCCAGCTCCAGCGTGCGCAGTTCTGGATCCGCTGCGATCTCCGCGTCCGTGAATGGCAGCTTCAGCCACTGTTTCTGCGAATAGAGTCTGGTCTGATCCGACAGGTACGGCGAGTCCGATTCCTCGGACTGTGAATAAGAAAGAATGCCGTGCGCATTCACGTCGCCGGCATCGGTCCAGGTCACAACCTGCATCCAGCTGTTGCCGCCGATGATGGGCGTATAGCCTTTGCCGGGCGCGAGCAGCGCGGTGATATTGCTGAACGTGCCGGGATGCGCGCCGCCCGGAATGCCGATCTTCTCGCCGTTCTTTTCGACGAATTGCACTTCACCCCACGGCGCGTCCAGCGCGATCTGCGCGTCGTTGAGTTTCTTGGTCGCGGCCGCTAGCGACTGCATGACGCCTTTGCGGACCGCCGCGTCCTTCGCGTTAATGCCGCGTGGCGTATTCACCGGATCCCTGACGTCGAATGGCACCGCCCACAGATTCGGTGTGTCATCCACCACCGGCCAGAACTCGGTCCAGACCTGCGCGCCACGGCTGTTCACATCGTGTTTGCGATCCCACGCTGTCAGCACCTCGCACGTCTTGGTCACATCGACCTTGTCTTTGTCGAGGGTCACTTGCTTCGGCTCGCGCTTGCAGATGGCGAGCACATCGTCGAGCAGCAGCTCGGCGGCGTAGTTGCGATGGTTGAACAGCAGATCCTGAAGTCGTTGCGCGTCGAAACGATTCGACTCCTTCGCCTGCAGCACTTCATTCAACATCACGATGCCAGCGCGAGTACGCAGCGAGCGCGCGGTGCGTTCCGGACCGATGATGGGCGAGTAGCCTTCGAGCGGATGCGCGGGGTTCGACAACCAGTAACTGTCGTTCGAGTTGGTGACATAGTCCTCGCGCACCATGTGCGGCAGTTCTTCCGGTGCCAGGATGCCTGCCTGTTGCGAGCGTGGATCCTTTCGCCACTCGCATTCCGGCGCGGCACGCAGGGCAACGATCGGGTAGCGGCCCCACTTGCGCACCGATGGGCTCGCACATGTTTCCAGCATCTTTGCATCTACGTTGGGTACGACGGAGAGATCGGCGTACAGCGCCTTGCCATGACGATCGGCGGCGATGGTGTTGACCCACGCCACGCCCTGGCTGGTCTGCAGAGCGTTGAGCATTTCCTCCACCGATTTCGCGCGTCCGAGCTTCCAGTACTGCTCCAGCGCACGGTTGTTGTCGAGGTTGGAATCGCGGATCGCATACGCATGTTGGTGCGTCCACGGCAGGCTCTCATCCTCCAGCACCGGACCGAAGTGACTGTCGTAAGTCGTGCGCTGCTCGCTCACCAGCGAACCGTCCGGCTGCCGCACTTCGATGGTTACAGTGCGCGGCGTGAGCTTGCGAGTCTCGTCGCCATAGCGATAGGCGAGCGGATCGTTCGGATCGAGCGTCAATTCATACAACGTGAAACGCAGCGCCGTCGATACCGTATGCGACCACGCGACGTCCTTGTTGAAGCCGATGACCAGGAACGGCGTGGAGATCAAGCCCACGCCCATGACGTCGTATTGATCCGGAATGGTCAGGTGCGCCATGTGAAAGCGGCTGGAGCCGGACCACGGATAGTGAGGGTTGCCGAGCATCAGCCCTCTGCCGTTCACCGTTGCCACGCGGCCGAGCGCGACGGCGTTCGATCCGAACAAAGTCACATCGGCTTCCAGGTCGGGGGCGGGCACGCGAGAAATCTTCTCGTCCTTATCCGGTGGGGCCGCGTTGGCGATGGCGGCGGGCGAGTTGCCCAAGCCGTAGCGAATGCCAACGCCGATGCCCATGCGCGCCATGTCAGTGCCGTCGATGGCTCGCACCCACGGCTGATCGCGACAGCTCGCGGGCAACTTTTCGCCCGGGTGATCGACGAGATAACGGTTGTAGCCGGCGACATAGCCTTCTTGTAGAGCGGCCATCTGCTCCGGCAGACGAGCCGAAGCGTGCGCGAGCGCCTGCTCCGTGATCGCCGACTTGTGAAATATGTCAGCTTCGCGCCGGCCTTCATCGGGCCCGAAAAACTTCGACTGTTCGCCGCGCACGTTCACGAACTCGCGCGCCAGCGTACAGACCGCGTCGGTCGCGACGGCGTAGGCGAGGCCATAACCCAGACTTCCCCAATCCTGTGCTCGAACGTGGGGCACGCCATGCGCGGTCCAGCGTACGGTTGCGTGATAACGCTCCTTGCTCGCTGCCTCGCTGTTGGTCGCAGGCTTGCTACAGGCGACGATGCCTGTCGTCAGCGTGGCGCAGGTCATCATCAGCACCGCGCCCACAAATCGAGAAGTCATGACGGTCCCTCCACTTCAGTACCGCAAACGTACAACGGTTTGCCGCCCGATGCTCCGTATAAAAGGCCGCATCGATGTCGCGGCCGGGCCTTGAAGGGGCCGGTCCTGCGCATCCCTGCGCCCCCGGCATTCGGGCGTCCTGCCCACACCGATCCGTCGCCACTTCGTGACACAATCCTCGCCCTGCAGAACAACTGTCGTGCAAATCCACGCTCGTTTCTGTAGAGTGCGCGTCCATCAGCCGCCGTCCGGTCGGCTCGTTCACTTCTCGCAGTCACATCCGACTCGAACTTGTCTCCCGCCTCACTGGACCGGTAAACGCGAGTTTCCGTAGGCTGGTTGAGGAATATCGTCCCCATGCCTTTTGCTGCTCTCGGGCTCATCCCCGAACTTACGCGTGCGCTCACTGATCGTGGCTACAGCACGCCCACTCCCGTGCAAGCGCGAGTGATCCCAGAAATTCTCGCCGGTCGCGACGTGCTTGCTGGAGCCCAGACGGGCACCGGCAAGACCGCCGGCTTCACGCTGCCCATCCTGCAACGACTGCAAGGCGGCTCACCTTCCAAGGCGCCTCGCGTTTTGATTCTCGTGCCGACGCGCGAGCTGGCCGCTCAAGTGAATGAAAGCATTCAGAGCTACGGCAAGTATCTGCGTCAGCGCAGCCTGGTCATTTTCGGCGGCGTCAGCATCAATCCGCAGATCGATGCCCTCCGACGTGGCGCCGACATCCTGGTCGCGACGCCCGGACGTCTGCTCGATCATGTCCAGCAGGGCACGATGGATCTGTCGCGCATCGAGATCTTCGTGCTCGATGAAGCCGATCGCATGCTCGACATGGGCTTCATCGCCGACATCCGGCGCGTCATCAAACAATTGCCCAAGACGCGCCAGAACCTGCTGTTCTCGGCGACGTACTCGGAAGATATCCGTCGCCTGGCACAGACCCTGCTGCGCGATCCAATCGAAATCGAAGTCGCGCGTCGTAACGCGGCCGTCGATACGGTCGAGCAGCGTGCCTATATGGTTGCGAAGGATCAGAAGCGCGCGCTGCTGTCGCATCTGATTCAGGACGGCGACTGGTCGCAGGTGCTGGTGTTCACGCGCACCAAGCACGGCGCAAACCGGCTCACCAAACAATTGCAGCAGGATGGTATCGAAGCGTCCGCCATTAACGGCAACAAGAGCCAGTCGGCACGCATCGCTGCGCTCGCGGACTTCAAGAACTATCGCATTCGTGCGCTGGTGGCGACTGAAGTCGCCTCGCGTGGCTTGGATATCAAAGAGCTGCCGTATGTCGTGAACTACGAGCTGCCCAATGTTCCCGAAGACTACGTGCACCGAATCGGTCGCACCGGCCGCGCTGGCGCGACTGGCGTGGCTGTGTCGCTGGTGGCATCGGACGAGAGTGGGTTGCTCAAGGACATCGAGAAGGTGCTCCGCAAGCCTGTGCCGCACGCAGCGGTACCTCACTTCAAGCCCGCGCCGCCGGCGATGCGTGAAGAGTCTCGCGAACGTCCGGCTCAGCAGTCTCGCTCGCAGGATTCTCATCGCCCGCGTCACGCGAATCAAACCGGTGCGCCGCGTCCCGCTGGCGAAAATGGTCAACGTCGTCGCAAACGTCGTGGCGGCGGTGCTGGCGGTCAGCCACAGCAGCCGTCTCATCAAGCGCATTCAGGCGGGCGTCCCAACAGCGCGCCGCGTGCTCAGCGCCCTGCCGGCGGTCAGCATCACAGCCGGCCTCAACAAGGCCAGCATCGCTCAGGCCGCTCGCGGCCTAACCGAGGATCGCCTCGCGCTGGTACAACTTGATCGCGAGGCCGACTAGCAAGGCCCCGAGCGCCAGTGTCGTGCTGGCGCCGATCAGGATGTGAGTTGTCGGAATGGCGTCGCCGCGCATGAGGCTGGTTGCCAGCAGGTGCTGACTCAGGCTCGGCACCGCCATGAGCGCGGCGCTCGGCTTCGTGCCACTCACGACCGCGAACATGATGGGTGCGATCGGCAACATCATCACCACCGACAACCACGACTGCGCCTCGCGATTGCTACGCGTGAATGACGCAACCACCGTCATCAGCCCGGCACCGACAGGCACGAACGTCACCATCACCGCGAAGATCGCCAGCACCACTCTGGGCCCGAAGTTGGCCGACATGCCGAGCGCTTCGAGCGGAATGAATGTCAGCACCACGCCGAAGGTCGCCAGCGTGAGCAGCAGCGACACCGACATGAATGCCGCCGTCGCCAGCATCTTGCCGGTGATGAGCTCCGCCCGGCGGATCGGCAGCGCCAGCAGCGGTTCCAGCGAATGACGTTCGCGCTCGCCCGCGGTGGTGTCGATCGCCAGATAGAAGCCGCCCACCAGCATCGACATGAAACAAAAGTAAGTCATCATGCCGAGGATGAGCAGCGCGCGCCCCGCTGGCGTGGCGACATCCAGCGTATGCACGCCGATCGGATCGATCATCGACGCATTGATGCCTCGAACCATCAGTCGCAATGCTGCCAGCTGATGACCGTATGCATTCAACAGCAGCTTCGCTCGCTCGGCGCTCGGCCCGGTGCGACTGTTCGAGGTATCGACGACCAGCGATAGCGGCGCGGGCTCGCCGAGTTCCAGCGCCTTGCCGTAGTCGTCACTGATGAGCAGCACCAGCTCGCGCTCGTTCGACCTCACCGCGTTCATCGCCTGATCCGATGTGAGCTCCACATCCTCGATCTGCACGCCGTTCTCGCGCAGGAACTGCACCAGGTTGGGCGCCAGGTGGCCGCCCGCGATCGCCAGTGCGAGCGGCTTGTCCTGATTCTCGACCGCTCGCTTCGACACCATCGTGATGGTGAGCCCGAAGATCACCGGCGCCAGCAACACACCAAAAAAGAACGCCGAGATGATGACGCGGCGATCGCGCAGGTTCTCCAGCACTTCTTTGCGAAAGACAGTCCAGACGGCGCGCATCACTGCACCTCGCCCTGAACGCCATCTTCGGCGGCGCGCACGAATGCTTCTTCCAGATCCGGTGCCCCGGTGGTGGTGAGAATCTCCGCCGGCGTGCCACGTACGACCACGCGGCCGTGCGAAATGATGACGATGTCATCGCACAGCGCCGCGACCTCCTGCATCACGTGACTCGAGAACAGCACACATCGACCGGATTCGCGCAGCCCTCGTATCAACTCGCGCAGCATGCGCACAGCATTGACGTCGAGCCCGTTGGTCGGTTCATCGAGGATGACTGTTTGCGGACGATGGATCAGCGCCCGCGCCAAGTTCACTTTCAGGCGCTCGCCTTGCGAATATCCCTTGGCGCGACGTTCCGCCACCGCGCCGAGATTGAGCCACTCGATGAGCTCATCGACCGAGCGCTTCAACTCGACGCCTCGTAGTCCATGCAACTCGCCGTAATAACTGATGTTCTCTCGTCCGCTCAGCTGCGCATATAAGCCGCTCGCATGCGGCAACACCCCGAGCGATCGGCGCACTTCCAGCGGTTGTTGTGCGCAATCGTGACCATCGATCAGCGCGCGACCTTCATTGGCACGAATCACCGTGCTCAGGATACGTAACGTCGTCGACTTGCCCGCGCCGTTGTGACCGAGCAGGCCGGTGATGCGCCCGTCGCCGGCCTTGAAAGAAACATCCTGCAACGCCTGCACCGTGCCGAAACGTTTCTGGAGACCTTCGACTTCGATCATGGCGCAGGCGCCGAACGGGAGAGCAGGAAAGGAGCAGGCGCGACGTTTCGAGTACACGCGTCGTCGACGCTATCCACAGTGCCTTTGGAAATGAACTCCGCCACCAGGCGCGGTATGCAACCGACGCCGATCTGACCATGCCCCTGGCCCGCGAGCACCAGATGTTTGGACTTGGAGAGTCCGCGATGGACTTCCTCGCCGTAGCGGGCCGGTGTCACCGGATCGTTGCCGCCGGACAGAATCAACGTTGGCGTCGCGCTGCTCAAAGGCTTGCTGAAATCAGCATCCACCACGCCGTGCGGCCACTCTCCGCAGACCACACGCATCGCGCCCATGAACGACGAGCCGATATACGTCTGCGCCTGCGCGGCGTCGGAAGCATTGCTTTGAGCCCAACGCGGCGCGTCTTCGCTGCAGACCACGGCGAAGTGCATGCCGTTGGCGATCTGCTTGCCCAGGCTGCGCTTGATGATTAGATATTGTGCCGCCAGCGCCTGCGGCTGGCCGGCGAATGCCTCGTGAATCAGCAGCGGCAGCGTCGACATGGTTTCATCGGAATAGCTGAGCAAACGAATCGCTGCGCTCAGCTCCGCCGCCCCGAGCTGTGTCTGGGTTGGCTCGGCATTGAGTGGATCGGGAATCGTCAGCGAGATGGGTTGCGCCTGCAGCCGTGACCGTAGCGTGTTGAATGTGCCGGCGACATCCGGAAACGCGCGATTGCACTGTGCGTCCTGATTGCAACGTGAGAACGCCGAGTCGATCGCGGCTTGCGCATCGAGCGCCACGTCGGGGCCCAATGCGAGATCTGGCGGCACGACGCCATCGATCACCACCGCGCGTACCCGCTCCGGATAGCGTCGCATGTAATGTAGTGCGACCCGCGTGCCGTACGAGACGCCATACAGATCGATCGTTTTATAACCCAGCGCCGCCCGCACTTCATCGAGATCCCGGACCGCCACGCTCGTGGTGTAGTAACGCGGATCACCGGCCAATCCCGCCAGACACTGACGGGCGATTTCGCGAAGCTTCTGTGGATCGGCGAACGCTACGTCGCTGTCGTCCGGGAACGCGCAGTCGAGGCGGTTCGAGCGACCCGTGCCACGCTGATCGACGACGACGATGTCACGATCGCGTCGGACGCGTTCCAGCGCCGGCGCGATGGAGATATAGAGATCCGCGGCCGACTGGCCCGGGCCGCCAGACAAAATAAACAAAGGATCGCCCGCCGGCTCCAGTCGCAGCGAAGGGAACACCGCGACGTGCAGGCGGACCTGCTTGCCATCCGGCTGGTCACGATTTTCCGGCACGGACAGCCAGTCGCAGCGAGCCGCGGCGCTGCCGCTGCCGGCCTCGCTTCGCAGCCGGCAATCCTTCGGCGTCAGGGTATCGGCGTGACTGTCAATTGCGTTGCAAAAGGTCAGAGCCGTGAGCCACGGAAGAAGGAGTGCGCTGACGCGGCCGCTCGCGGAAACACGCTCAGGATGTGCCGACATCGGTTCCTTGCCGCTTCATGGCGGTAAATGCGGGTCCATAAAAGCGGCCAATGTTAGACGAGCCGAGGGCCGGCGCGGGAACCTGTGTGCACTCGCGCCGGTCTGTTACATTCGCACGCCCACGAATACAACCGCACCGACCCTATTGGAGTCCGCACATGCGCGCATCGTCGATGCTCACCGCTCTGGCCACGGCCGCCGTCTGCATGGTCCCGCTCGCGGGCGTCCAGGCGAAGGATGAAGCCCTCGCCAAAGCAATCGCCGCTCCACATCGCTCGGCGAATTTCGTCGCGCGGGACTCGGTTCGCAAACCGCAGGAAGTGCTGGAGTTCATCGGCGTGAAGCCCACCCAGACGGTGGTCGAAATCTCTCCGGGCGGCGGCTATTGGACCGAGGTCCTGGCGCCGTATCTGCACGACAAGGGCACGTACTACACAGCGATTTCGCCGCGCGCCGCCGAGAACTGGCAGAAGAAGCTGGACGGCAACAAAGAGCTGTACGGCAAGGTCCAAGTGATCGACATGAGCAAGGGCGAGGTCGCGCCGGCGGGCTCCGCCGATGTCGTGGTCACGTTCCGCAACGTTCACAATTGGATGAGCCAGGGCACGGCCGAGCAGGTGTTCGCGTCGTTCAACAAGGCGCTCAAGCCGGGCGGCATCCTGGCGATCGAAGAGCATCGCGCCTCCGCCGACCAGCCGCAGGATCCGAAAGCGGCTAACGGTTATGTGCGTGAGGATTACACCATCGCGCTGGCGGAAAAGGCCGGCTTCAAACTGGTGAGCCGCTCGGAAATACTGGCCAACCCCAAGGACACCAAGGACCACCCCAAGGGCGTGTGGACCTTGCCGCCGACGCTGGCGCTGGGCGATCAGGATCGCGCCAAGTATCAGGCGATCGGCGAGGCGGACAACTTCCTGCTCAAGTTCCAGAAGGCGCAATGAGTCTGGAATGAGGGTGAGCGCGAACAGCACTGAGCGGCGGCGAGCCGGCGGGAGCTAGTAGTGGAAGAAGACACCAAGAAATGGCTGTACTGGGCGATCCCCGCCGTCGTCGCGGTGGGTATCGGCGCGGCGTTGTACTACGGACGCTCGCATCGACAGGCCGAGCAACAGGCGGCGCAGCCGCCGGTGGCCACGCAGCCGGACACCACCGTGCCTTCGGCCGAGCCGCCGATTCAGAATCCGGTCGAGGAAACGCCGCCGCCACAGCCGTTGCCCGCGCTCGCGGATAGCGACCCATCCACGCAGGAAGCACTGGGCGGAGTGTTCGGACGCGCGCTCGAACCGTTCCTGGTGCCGAAGAACATCGTCCGCCATACGGTCGTCACCATCGACAACCTGCCTCGCAAGAAAACAGCGGTGCAGATGTGGCCGCTGAAGCCGCTCGGCGGCGAGATGACGACCGCCGGCACCGGCGAAGAAGTGACGCTCGATGCGGCCAATTACGCGCGCTACGAGCCGCTCATCAAGCTGGTCCAGAACACCGACGCGGCACAGCT
>JBEVKA010000152.1:0-3069 GCA_040509855.1 Steroidobacter sp. | reverse complement strand
GTGCTGGGCGTGCACTTCCTGGACGCCAAGGTTTATTACATCAGCGACCTGCCTGCGACGGTGCAGTGGCCGGACGTGTTGAAGATCAGCCTCACCACCTTCCTGCTGTGCTGCCTGTCGACGATCTATCCGGCGTGGCGTGCGGCCCGCACTCAGCCGGCGCAGTCGTTGCGTCACGATCTATAGCGATTTCATATCTGGGAACTGCATGTCCGATCCGGTTTTGGCCTGTGACAATCTGACCAAACATTTCCAGCAGGGCGACACGCGCGTGGAAGTGCTGAAGGGCGTCGAGCTGGCGATTCACGCCGGCGAGCGCGTCGCCATCGTGGGCGCGTCGGGCTCGGGGAAGACGACGTTGCTGCAACTATTGGGCGGCCTGGATCTGCCCACTGCGGGCGGCGTGCGCATCACCGGTCAGCAAATCAATCAGCTCTCCGACAAGGATCGCGGTGACCTGCGCAATCGCGCGCTCGGTTTCGTGTACCAGTTTCATCACCTGTTGCCCGAGTTCACCGCGCTGGAAAACGTCGCCATGCCGCTGTTGATTCGACGCATGCCAGTACAGGAAGCGCGAGCACAGGCGAGCCAACTGCTCGAACGAGTGGGCTTGGGTGCGCGACTCGAACATCGTCCCGGTCAGTTGTCCGGCGGTGAGCGTCAGCGCGCGGCGGTCGCGCGTGCACTAGTGACCAAGCCTCCGGTCGTGCTGGCCGATGAGCCGACCGGCAATCTCGATGGCGCCAACGCGCGCCAGGTGTTCGAGCTGATGTTGGAATTGAATCGCGAGCTGGGCACCGCGCTGGTCATCGTCACGCACGCGCCGGAGTTGGCGGCCAAGCTGCAGCGGTCGCTCACTCTGACCGACGGCAAGCTGCAAAGCTGAGCTCATTTCTCGGCTTTTGCCGAGGCTTTTGCATTCGTTGCGCCTTTGCGCTCGTGATATTTGAGTACCAGGCTCAGGTGCCAGATGCCGCCGAGCACGATGTAGCCGCAGATCGCGGCCGAGGCGCCCAGCACCACGCAGCCCAGCAGGAACGGTTTCCAGATCGGCAGCAATGCCGTGCGCAGCCAATCCCAGGTCATTTGGAACGCAATCTCGTGACCGGAAATGCCCAGCAGGTGGCAGCCGACCCAGTAGGCGGCCATGTACATGGGCACCATGGTGAGCGGATTGGCGAGAAAGGTGCCGAAGATGGCCGCGGGCACGTTCAAGCGCAACGTCAGCGCGACCAGCGTGGCGAGCAGGAAATGCACTGGGATGGGCACGAAGGAAATCATCAGGCCCATGGCGAATGCACGCGTGACGTTGCGGCGATTCAGCGTCCAGTACACCGGATGCTCCAGCAGCAGCCGGAACGGCCGCATGAACCAGCGATCTTTCCAGCGATGACGCTGGCGACTGAGCGGCTTGAAGACGCGTCTGGGCATGGAGTGCGGCGAACGATGGAGTCGGGCCGCGATTATCTCATCAACGAGGCTGGGTTAACGCGCAAGGAGGCGCGATGGGTGCGATCGCGTTGGCATTCCTGGCGGGCCACTGTGTGGTCCATGCGTGGCCGATGCTGCCTTCACTGCGATGGGCCGCGCTGCTCATTCCCATTGCGCTGATTCTCCCGGCGAGTCGCAAGCGTCCGCTGTACTGGCTCGCGGCGGGATTGATCGGTGTGTTGTGGGCGTGGACGCACGCTGCGATCCGGCTCGCGGACGATTTGCCGGTGGTGTTGGAAGGGCAGGACCTGTCGCTGCGGGGATTCATCGCGTCTCTGCCCGATTCGAGCGTCGATCCTCAGTTCGTGTTTCATGTCGCCGATGGCGCGCCCGGCGTGCCTTCGCGGCTGCGTCTGACATGGTATCGCGCACCAGCCGCGCCTCAACCCGGTGAAGAGTGGCAGCTCACGGTTCGCTTGAAACGCCGCAACGGGTTCGCCAATCCCGGCGGCTTCGACTACGAAGGTCATTTGTTTCGTGAGGGTATCGGCGCGACCGGTTACGTGCGCGATGACGACGGCAATCGTCGTTTGCAACCGCCATCGTCACGCTATGTCATCGACCGAGTGCGTGCATGGATCGGCTCCAGAATCGCCGCGGCTGTTGGTGACGAACCCATGCTCGGCGTATTGCAGGGACTGGCGATCGGTGACACGCAAGCGATGAGTGCGCGGCAGTGGCAAGTCTTCGCTGCGACCGGCACGACTCACTTGATGGCGATCTCGGGTCTGCACATCGGCATGATCGCCATGGCGGCAGCGTGGTGCGGCGGATTCGTCACTCGCTTGCGACGCGCGCAGCGGTGGGGATTGACCGCCGTGCATGGCCAGGTGCTCGCGGGATCGTTGGCCGCGCTGATTTATTCCGTGCTCGCGGGGCTATCCGTGCCGACGCAGCGGACGCTCATCATGCTGTGTATCTACTTCGCATTGCGTTGGCAGCGTCGCACGCTCGCGTTCGGGCAGTCGCTGGGGCTGGCGCTGATCGCGATTTTGCTGATCGATCCATTCGCGCCGCTCGCGGTAGGCGCATGGCTGTCTTTCGGCGCGGTCGCCGTGATCGTGATGGCGCTGTCGGGCCGAGTAGGGCGCGAGGGAGTGATCGCGAATTTCGCGCGAGCGCAGCTGGCAGTGACGATTGGTTTGGTGCCGTTGTTACTCCTGTCGTTCGGCGGTCTCTCGTTGGTTTCGCCGCTGGCCAATGCAGTCGCCGTGCCGCTGTTCACGTTGCTGGTCGTGCCGAGCCTGTTGATTGGCACGCTCGCGGCATCGTTGCATCCAGGATTGGGCGCGATTGTTTTGAAGTTGCCGGTGACTGTGCTCAACGGCAGCTGGCCAATGTTTCAATGGCTCGCGGATCAGTCGCTGGCTGTTTGGTACGCGCCGCAGCCATCGTGGCCAGTGGCTGTAGCTTTGCTGATCGGCGTGGCGTTGATGATTGCGCCAGCGATATGGCCTGTGCGCGCGGTCGGCTTGTTACTGTGTCTGCCACTTGTTTGCTATCGCGCGCCCACGCCATTGCCTGGCACGTTCGAGCTGACCGTTCTGGATGTGGGGCAGGGGTTGGCCGCCGTCGTTC
>JBEVKA010000151.1:0-13206 GCA_040509855.1 Steroidobacter sp. | reverse complement strand
GAGCGACTCGAAGCCGATGAAGACGCCGGTACATCCCGACATCGCCATGGCGCGCACGAGGCTCGGATCGTCGGTCACGTCGATCGTCACCGCCGCGCTCCAGATGATGCCGAGCGGCCTCAGCGCCATGCATAGCCTGCGCAGGTAATCAGGTCGCGAGCCGAGATTGTTGTCGACGAACACCGTGTACGGCTGCCGATCGGCGGCGATCTCATCGGCGACCTGCTGCACGTCACGCATGCGATAAGGCATGTGCAGACCATCGGTGGCCAGATAACAGAAGCCGCAGCGATTGTGACAACCGCGCGTGGCGATCACGCTGGTCGTAGTGAGGAACGATTCACGCGGCAGCATGCTGCGTCGAGGAGCCGGATCGAGCCGATACTGCCGGGCGTAGTTCGCGTCATAGCGACGCTGCAATTCACCGCGCTCGATGTCTTCGAGGATCTGCGGCCAGAGCTGCACGCCGTCGCCAATCGCGATGGCATCCGCGTGCTCCGCTGCTTCGTCCGGACAGGAAAGCACATGCAAGCCGCCGAGGATGACGATTGCTCCCTGCGCGCGACACCAGTGCGCCAGCTCATCAGCACGCCGGGCAACTGTCAGATGCACCGTAATGCCAACCACCTGCGGCAACGGCTCCTGCGGTGGCGGACCTTGCAGCAGATTCTCATCCCAGTAACGAACGTCCCAACGTTCAGGCGTCGCACCCGCGATGCTGGTGAGCGCCAACGTTGGCGTGAGCACATGCTTTCCGTAGCTGGCGCGTGGATCCTTGGGATAGAACGGGTTGATGAGCAACGCCGAGTACGGCCGCGGAACTCGACCGATGATTGGCGCAGGCAGCGCCGGCGCGATCGCCATATCGATCGGCACGGGTGTGGCGCGCTTCAACTTCAGCTCAGCCATGATGAACCCTCGGTTCCCCGACAGCTGTCGACTCGACGCGCCCGAAGCGGCGATCACGGCGCGAATATTCGGTGAGCGCTGCTTCGAAATCGTCCGCGTCGAAGTCCGGCCAGAGCTTCGGCAGGAAATGCAGCTCGGCATATGCGCTCTCCCACAACAGGAAATCGCTCATGCGTTGCTCGCCGCCCGTACGGATCAACAGATCCACATCGCCGACCGGAACGGAGTGATTCACGGCCGCGAGCTGGCGTGCGAATCCCTGCTGATCGATGTTCTCGATCTCACGGGACGCATGACATGCATGCATCAGGCTCCATTGCGCGGAGTAGTCCACAGCGATTCGCAACGTCATCCGGCTGCAATGCGCGGTCGATCCTTCGGCGCGATTGATGAGATCGAGCAGTCGCTGATCCAGCCGGTCACGGCGACCGATGACGTTGAGGCGGATCGACTGATCGAAACAACGCTGGGTCTGCTCCTTCAGATAGCGTCGAAACAAACCGAACAGCGAACGCACCTCCGCGCGTGGCCGCTGCCAGTTCGCGCATGAGAACGCGTAGAGCGTCAACACATCGACGCCTTGGCGCGCGGCGGCGGTCACGACACGATCCACTGCTTCAGCGCCAGCGCGATGCCCGGCCGTTCGAGGCAATCCACGCGACTTCGCCCAGCGCCCGTTACCGTCCATGATGATTGCCACGTGCATAGAAAGTACTCTTCAATACAGAGTGAACGGACAAATGGATCAGCCACGAGTGGCGCGAATGACTGCCTCGACATGGTCGAGATAGCGGTTCAACGCCGCCCGGCCCTGCTCGGTGATGCGATACGCGGTGCGAGGACGTCGCTCTTCGAAAGACTTGGTGCACGTTAAATAGCCGGCGTCCTCGAGCTTGCGGGCATGCCCGCCGAGATTGCCGTCGCTGATGTCGAACAAACCCTTCAGCTCGTTGAAGCTCATCTCTTCCCGCACCGCCAGCGCACTCATGATGCCGAGCCGGACGCGCTCGTAGATCAACCGATCGAATTTCGACTCCGCGTCGTCTCGCGTCGTCGTCGCAACCGTTTCCAGCTTGCGTCGCTGACGCGCGGTCGCGGTGGCGGGAACTCGTGCTTTAGCTTTCGCGGCCATGTGCGCCTCGACCGATCAGGATGCCGAAAAGAATGTGCAAGCCGCCGAAGCCCGCGCCGAGCAAAGGAATCTGGAAAGGAGCCGGAGCAATAAACGCTACGATGCCCAGCGCTGCAAAACAGCCGCCCATCCAAGCAACGATCATGGTGGTTGAAACGCTCGCGGAAACCAGCGCGCAGCCATAGAGCAACAGCCACGTTCCCGGGATGGCCAACATTTGCTCGGCACTCCACAGCACCGCTGTCATCACCGCGCCCGCGAACAAGGAGGGCAGCAATCCGAGCGCGAGTTTGCGACCGGGTGTTCCAGTCGCAATAAATGATGACAACGACGCCGGCCTTGCGAGCAGCAATCCACCCACGGTCGCGGAGATCGGAGCGGCGGCCAACCAGACGGAAATCCAATGCGACGCCAGCTGCGGCAACAGTGATAACGCTGCGGTCGCCAGGCCAATGAAGCCCATTGCGATGCCCGCCGACCCCGGCACCGCCACATTGCTGGCGGCATCCATCGACGCGCGGATGTAGCGCAGCGTCGCGATCGCATGCATGTCCAGGTTGACGATTTTGGCCGGCGGCATGGAGGGCCAAGGTACGAAGCCGGCCTCTCCCCGTCAAGTACTCTGCGCTGCAGAGTTGTGATGAATTGTGGCAACTCGAACGTAATGGGGGCTTCGCCGCGAGCGCGAAGCCCCACGTCGCTATTTGCAGGCCAGGATCATTGAACGATGGAGAAAGCCTCGTCGTTGGCGCAGAAGCCTTCGACCTTCATCGTGTAATCCAGATCGGCCGTGGTGTCGCCCAGGAACCCGCCTGTCTCCAACCGCGCCGTGGTGTTCACGCATTGGTCGGAGTTGCTGAGCTGATGCACGGGACCACTGCCCTTCGGATTGTCATATTCGTGCTGAGTGTAAGTGAACCCTTTGCCGATGCCCGGGCCGCTGCCCCGGAACTTGTTGACGAAGCAGTATGAGTGCGCGAGACACGTCGAGTCGTTCACGTTCAGCGTGCCCTTGTGCACATGATGGTTGTAAGTCTGCGTGGTGTCCGCCGAGACGATCCTCTTGATGTTGTCGTTCAACCAGCCCAACAGATACTGCCCGTTCAGGGTGCCGAATGCGGGGTAGTACGAGGCCGGGTGCTGGCAGAGCGCCCAATCCGTGGTTTCGCGACACAGGTCCAACGCGATCCCCAAATCAGTCACCGCCGTCCCACACTGCTTGGGTACCGTTCGGCTGTTCGCCGAATACGGGTCGCAACGTTCACGCTGCTGGACGGTGAGGTCGAGCCAGCGACGCGCCTGCGCGAATGGCACCGTGAAATCGGCAAAGATCTGGTCGTGCGTATACGCGCTGTAAACCGTCGGACGCTGATAATTGCTGGTGGTGAAGTCCACTGCCGACCAGTTGTTGATATTCGAGCCTTGGATGAACTCGTTGTATTTGGTGTTGAAGTTGGTCGAGTTGATACCCGCCGCGAGGCCCGGCGGTCCACCTACCTGATCCGCGTGCACGCGCACGTTCATCTCGGCCAGCTGCTGCGCATTGCTGCTGCTGATCGAGCCGGCCAGCGAGCCGTTGAAGATCTCGCCGATGACCAGGCCGAGCGTGCCCTTCTTGGACTGGCGTGTTTCCGCGTCGTATTTCTTGGTGTCCAGGGTGAAGACGATATAGATCGTCGCGCCCAGGTTGACGCTGTTGATGAACTTGTCGCCACAACGCTCGCGGAAATCCACTCGCGCCGGCTCGCTGCCCGGGAGCAGCACGTCGCGGGTGAGCTCGGGAAGGATAGCGTCCGTCGGCGTATTCAGGCGCCAGAACTCGGCTCGCTGGGTCCACTTCACGACGAAGCGCTCGTAGCTCTCATCCGTGACCGCCCTCGCGTAGCGCTCTTGTTCTCCGGAGGCGCCCAGGTTGAAGTCGTCATCGGTGAACCCGAGCTTGGCCGACGCGGATACATCGAGCACGTCTGCGAGATGGCGATTGTCGGTGATGTGAGTGATGCTGTACGTCGTAGGCTGTTGTGGCGGCGACTTGTTGATGACGAACTGCGGATGATCCACGCTCAGGCAATTCTCCTTGAGCTCGCCACGAATCACGTCGTAGCCGTCGCCCAGGTAGAAACGCTGCTCATCGCCCATGATGCGAGCGGCAACGCCGCCCGATCCCTTGCCGTGCGCCACCGCGCGTGGCACGACGGTGCGGAAGCTCGGAGCTGTCGATTGATACGCGGCAATACGCTGATCGAGTGTGTGCAACACCGGGTACTTCGCATACAGGTCCACGACGTTCCTTGGATTGACGGCCATCTGGGCGCCGGTGCGATAACCGCTGCACAACGTTGAGTTTTTGCAGGCTCGCACGCGGTAGCTCAGGATCGACTGGTTCTTGCCCGACAGCGTGGTCGCCAGGGCGCCGCCTTGATACACGAGCGTGTAGCCGCCGTTGTTCACGCTTTCATACAACTGATAACTGGTCGCTCCGCTGCTGCCGTTCCAGCGAACCGTGACGCTGTTGCCATCGGTGTAAGCCGGATATGAGATTTCGGACGGAGTCGAGGGCGGCGTCGGCGGCGGGGGCGGAGGCGGATTCGGACAATCTGGCGGCAGGGCGGCAACGCGCCCATCCGACGGAGCGGGCAATGCGGGCTCGGGTGGACAGGCCGGCGGCGGAGGTAGCAACTGCGGTCTTTGTTGCGCGTGTGCCGTCATGGACAGCGACAACAGGGTCATCGACAGTGCTGCTGGCAACCAGTGCCGGCAGCGGACATTGATCCTTTTCACGTTCAGTTCCTCGAGTCACGTTGATTATCAGGCAATGCATCGAGTCATTCCGCTTTTCATGCTGAACTCATGGCCCCTCCCCTTTTTCGGCGCGCACGATCCCCGCGATGGCTGACGCCATCGATGAAAAATCACAGGCAATGGGCGGCCGTGGACGCGTGACGCGTCTGGTGACAGCCGCGACTCAGCGGCTGAACGTCAGCTGGTGTTGGCGCTCGCGAAGCGATGCGCAGTGATGGAAATGCCGGCACACATTAGAAACATTCGCCCCGCCGTGGCCAGGCCGAGGCTCCCGCTGAGAGAGTGCATAACTGTATTGCGACGTTTGTTTTGAATGTTTCGGGGATCCAACATCCCCGGGCGGCGCGGACAGTCGCTTTAAGTGCGTGACGCGTCAACGACTACAACTGGACTACAAATCACGGCCGCACGGCGGCGCGTTGCTCACGAGTTGCGGTTGCGAGAATTTCCGGCGGGAGACATGAATTCGCCGACGCATGCGATGTTATGAATGCGATCAAGCGCTTGGCTGAACGCTCATGACGTCGGGCGGGCAGCGGACGCTATTCAGCATGGCGTGATGAGCAAGGCGAACACGAGTGGCCCGCGGCTCATTGCCTGTCGGTTGCCAACTAGTCTGGCACCCGATGTTTGATTATTTTTTTGCGGCCGCGGTTTTCTTGCGCGAAACGGCTGCGGGTTGTTTCTGAGGCACGATGGTTTCGCCACGCGCGAGCATCGCAACCAAGTCGGAAATCTTCTTGGCGCGGCCCGCGGGCGTCTTCATGTTGTTGGTCCGAAACGCCAGCGCGAACAGGTTTTGCCGATTCAGCGAGGCGAACGTCTTGCGTGCACGCGCACTTTTCTCGATGGCGGCACGAAGATCCTCAGGAATTGTCTCAGCGGTCGCGCTGCGAATCGGAGCGTAGGCGGCATCCCATCTTCCGTCCGCCTTGGCCGCATCGATTTCACGCTGACCGTGCTCGGTCATTCTCCCGGCGGAGGTCAGACGCGCCACGTGTTCGCGATTGATCTGGCTCCAGGTACTCGTCGAACGTCGCGGCGTGTATCGCTGCAGAAACGAATCCGCGTCGAAGCTCTTGCGAATCCCGTCGATCCAACCCCAGCACAGCATCACATCTAGCGCTTCCTTGGTGGTGACGGTCGCGACGCCCGAATCTTTCTTGTAGACCTGCAACCAGATTTCCGTGGCCCGCGCGTGGTTCGCGCTCAGCCACTTTTCCAACGCTGCCTGGTTGCGAAAACTCTTGATGTTTTTGGGATTGGGAACCATCGCTGCCATGTGTGTGCGAGACCAACGCGCCAGTCCGGCGCGATGGTCAGCATACACCGACTGGCTGCTACTCCGTCGGCTTGGCCAAGCCCGCCAGATCGCCATGCACAGCTTCGCCCGCGAACAGCGTCAGCAAGACGCGCGTCTTGGCGATTTCGGCCGGGGTGATCTGGAACAGATCGCGATCGAGCACGATCAGGTCGGCGCTCTTGCCGGGCGTCAGCGAGCCGCTGCGATCTTCCATGTGATTGGCGTACGCAGCGTTGATGGTGTAATTCTCGATCGCCTGTTCCAGCGTCACACGCTCACCCGGCGCCAGTGGCTCGCCGTCGGTCTTGCCGGGCAGACGACGCGTCAGCGCCACTTCGAAGCCTTCGAACGGATTGGCGGAAGCGACCGGCCAATCGGAACCGTACGCAACCTTACCCTTTGCGCGCATCAAACTGGCTGCCGGATAGGTGCGCCCCAATCTTTCGGGGCCGACGCGCTCGCCGACCATGACCATGTATTCATCCAGGCACGCCCACAAGGGCTGAAACACGACGATCACGCCCAGCTCGGCGAACCTCGGCAGATCCTCGGCCGAAATCCAATTGACGTGCGAGAGCAGATGCCGATGATCTTTCGCGCCATTGCGCTCACGAGCCTTGGCGAATGCATCCATTGCCGTGCGCACCGCGCGATCGCCAATGGCGTGAATATGAATTTGGAAATCTTCGGCGTCGAGCCGCACCACCGCGTCTTCGAGCACGGCCGGCTCGATGTGCAGATCGCCTCTGAATCCCGGCTTGTCCGCGTACGGATCGATGAGCGCAGCGGTGCGCTGAGCCGGTACTCCGTCCAATAGAAACTTCACCGACTTCGCTTGCACGCCTGCGTCCGCCAGCTGCTTGGCGGCGGCCACGAGTTCTGGAATCTGTTCCATACCTCGCTGCGCGTCCCACGCCAGCGCAAGGCGAACGTGTCCTTTGAGCGCACCGTTCTTCGCCAACGCCGCATACGTTTGCGGTACGCCGGGCGGAATCGCCTGGCCAGGCTCGTCGCCAGAGATCGGCACCAGCGCATCGTGCCAGCCGACGATACCGATGCCGTTGAAGTAGTTGCGCGCATAGATCAGCGCCTGCTCGCGAGCCTTGTCCGAAGCGGGCGGAAGTTTCTTGATGATGAGCTCCACCGCCGCTTCCTGAAACGAGCCGATGGGGTTGCCCTTGGCATCCCGATCGATGCGTCCATTCGGCGGATCGGGCGTATCGCGAGTGATCCCGGCGGCTTCGAGTCCCTTGGAATTCACCCAGATGCTGTGTCCACCAACAGATGTGAACGCCGCGGGTCGATCGGACACGACGGCGTCGAGCAGCTTTTTGTCCGGCACGCCTTCGGGCACGAACAAACCATCCTTCCAACCGACGCCATGCAGCCAGCCTGAACCCGGCTCGTCGGTGGCACATTTGGCGATGATCTTTTGATACTCATCGATCGAATTGCCTTCGTGCAGCGAGCAACCGGCGTGACCCAGACCGCCCCACACCGGGTGCGTGTGCATATCATGAAACGCGGGCAACACCAGCCGGCCTTGCAGATCGACGACTTTGGTCTGCGGCCCGATCAACGACTCGGTGTCCGCATCGGCGCCGAGCGCGACGATCTTGCCGTCGCGCACCGCCACCGAAGTCACATTGGGCTTCGCCGAATCTACGGTGTGAATGTTTCCATTCTTGAACACCAGCTCGGCGGACGCACCGGCCGCCGGCTGCTGTTTCGTGCACGCACTGCCGAACCCCACCACGACCAGCGCCAGCAGGACCGTGCTCACCGTCTTCGATCTCATCGGGCTTTCCACGTTAGAATTTTTTAGTCAGCGTGCCGATGACGGTGCGCGTCTGGCCGGGATAACACATCCCATCCGGATACGGCGCGCTCCAGGCGGCGCACGAAGCGAAGAATTCCTTGTCGGCCACGTTGTTCACGTTGAGCGACAGGACCCAATCTTTGTACACGGCCTCGGCATTCGCATCCACCAGCGTGACCGCGGGCGTCTTCTGGACTTGATAGTAATCGAGCTTGTCACCGACTCGACGCACGCCCGCGCCCAAACGCAATGTCAGATCGTTGTTCAAATAGAGCATCTGATTCAGCCACAACGACGCGAGATGCTGCGGCAGATCCTCGACGCGATCGCCGGCCGGATGATCGACCGTGCCCTTGAGGATCTCGGCCTTGGTATAGCTCCAGCTGGCCGTGACGCCGAAACCGCTCGCCAGGTTGACCTGCGCTTCGAGCTCGACGCCGGTCGAGCCGATCACGCCGCTCTGGATGAAGTTCTGCAGGTTGTCCGGATCGGTGGTCAGGAAGTTGCTGTCCTCGATATCGAAGTACGACACCGTGACCAGGCTGTTCGACAGCGGCTGCCACTTGATGCCGCCCTCGTACTGACGCCCTTCCTGAGGTTTGTAGGGCTGGCCGTAAAAATCGCCGCCGAACAGCGGCGTGAACGATTCGGAGTAACTCGCGAACGGCGAGAAGCCTTTGAACAGTTCGACGATGGCGCCGACCTTGAACGTATTCGCGTGCACCGTGTCCTTCGGGCTCGCCGAACCTTCGGAAGTCGCACGATCGCGGCGCGCGCCGAGCACCCAGGAAACACGGCTGCCGACCTTGATCTGATCCTGCACATAAAGGCCGAGCTGCGTGCTCTTGGTGTCGAACGCATTGGTGTAACCGAAAGGGAACGCCTGCCCATACACCGGGTTGTAGACGTTCAGCGGCGGCGTGTTGGTGCCGAAGCAGCCTGGATAGATGAAGCGGCAGGAGTAGCCCTCACGGCGATCCTGATCGAACGACGTATAGTCGATGCCGACCAGCACTTTGTGCTCGAACGGTCCGGTCTGGAAATCCAGCTGCGCGTGGTTGTCCGAGTTCACGATGGTGTACTCGTCATCGAGGATATAGAACGCGCGCGACAGCAGCGTGCGCTCCGGGTCGAGAAACGGATCGGTGTCGAAGTTGAATGTCGCGTACACCTCGCCGTAGTCCACCTTCTGATCCAGGTAACGATTGTTGGTGGACACGGTGAGCCAGTCGTTGAAGCGGTGGTTCACCAGCAGCGTGGTCGCGTACTGATCGGTCTTCATGTGATTGAAGCCCGGCTCGCCCGCGAAAAAATCGATGGGAATGGAAGGATTGCCCGGCCCGGCCTGCAGCGTCTTGGACATCGGCAGGTAGGTCTGCGTGCCGAGATCTTCCTCCTGATACAGCGCGATGAGCGTCACTTCGGTGTTCTCGCCTGGCTTCCAGGTGAGCGACGGCATGACGACGTACTTGTCGTTCTTCTGCCCGGGTGACATCAACTCGCCATCGCGCAGTACACCGACGAAGCGGCCCGCGAATGCTTCGCCGAGCGGACCGGTGAAATCGACCTGCAGTTGCTTGCGATCGAAGTTGCCCGCCTGCACGCCGATCTCGCCGTCGGCCGTGAACTGCGGACGTTTGCTCACAGCGTTCAACAAACCGCCCGAGCTGCCGGCGCCATACAGCACCGCCGAAGGGCCACGCAGCACTTCGGCGCGCTCCAACGTGAACACCTCGGTGACCGATCCATACAAACCTTTCGGCGTCTTGTTGAGGCCGTCCAGGTATTGTTTCAGCGCGAAGCCGCGAGCGGAGAAATAGTCGGAACGTGTGTCGCCGCCGTAGCTCTCGGTGGAAACACCGGAGGAGTAACGAAACACTTCCTGATAATTGAGCGCACCGCGCTCGGAGATTTGCTCGGCAGTCACGACACTGATGGATTGCGGAATCTCGACCAGCAGCGTGTCGGTCTTGGTCGCCGCTCGTGCGCGATCCGCGAGCACTGTGACTTCTTCCAGAGTATCGGACTCTTCTGCCCTTGCGCCTTCAGTCCGCAGCATTGCGGCCAGTGCGAGTGTGCAGGCGACGGCCATCGAAATCTTGTTCATGTTTCGCTCCCCAGCAGCTGATCTTGAAGACGTCAGCGTTGTATGGAACCTATGACCCGCGCCTGCCGATGACCAGCCCACTACCCATCGCGCGCCGCTCGCTACCCGCGCCGTAGTGCCTCATACCCGGCTGGGTTGACGCCACACGCCGTAAATCACCGATGCGACGAGCGTCGCGTCGAGCGCCGGAACCGTGGTCAACGAGAAATAACCGGCGTTGGCGAGCAGAGCGATGCTGGCCGACACCACCCAGGTAACAACGGCAGGCCAATGCACCGCCGAGTGCGTGCTGCGCGAACGGAGTGCGTCGATGACATAAATGGCCGCGATCGGCGGGATGATGGCTCCGAGCAGCAACAGGAAGGAAACAAATGCACCAAGAATGCCCGCGATGGCCAGCAGCGATCCCAACACGCCGGCGGCAATCGTGAACTTCCATTGCGCGACGCCTGGGAATGTCGCGGTCAGACTCAAGCTCGCCGAATACAGATTCGCGGAGTTGATGGTCCAGGTGGACAGGATCAGCACCAGCAATGCCGGCACGCCGAGTCCGAAACCCACGATCAGGCGCATGATGTCGATCTCGCCGGTGGCCAGCACCGGGATCGCGGCGGCGAGCGTCAGCAGTGGAATCGCTACAGGAAACGACAGCACCATGCCGATCACGGACTGTCGTGCCGAGCGAATGTATCGAGTGAGATCAGGCATCGCGGCCACGGTGAGCATGTTGCCGCCGATCAACGCCGATAGCGCGATGCCAAAGCTCATGGGCTCCGCCGGTGTGGGATCGGGTGCGGACACGATTCCATGACGGCGTATGGCGATGACGACCACTGCACCCAGGATCAGCGCGAGAATCGGCACCGCGATCAGCGCCAATCGGTCCAGCGCACGGAAGCCATAGATGGTCGTGATCGCCATCAATATTCCGCCGATGAGCACGAACGCGGCGAACGATCCGGAAACGCCGAGCACTTCCTGTGTGCCGGCCACCATGGCGTCGCCAAAGAAAGCGGCGTTGACGCCGAACCAGCCGAAGTGCACCAGCGCGATCGCGATGTTCACCAATGCAGCGCCACCGCGCCCGAACGAACGCTGCACCAGCAGATAAGTCGTGAGTCGTGTCCGAACGCTCACCACAGCGGTGAAACAACCCATCAAACAAAGGATGACTCCAGCGAGCAGCGCGGCCAGCACCGCGTTACGCATGCCAAGCGCACTGGCAATCTGCGCGCTGCTCAGGAAGCTCGGCAGCGAAATCGCAAAGCCGGTCAGGATCAGCGCGACGCGCCAGCCGCCGACCGTCTCGCTCTCCGGCACGGGCGCATTGGCGAATTGTTCGATTGCCTTCGGCTCGCTGGCTTTCGATTCGGTGACCGCGCTAGACACGAGAGTGTTTCCAATCATTGAGCTCGGCGATCGAGCGGTAGGGACCCGGCAACCCGAAGGCGGTGGGTCCGAGCACGGCCAGCGCTTCGGGTGAGCACAGCGCATGCGGTGCGCTCGCACCGACCACCTTGACGCGCTGGCCGTATTTCAAACGTTCGGTGACGATGGTCTCGGCCGTCTCGCGATCCAGAATACTGATGATGTCCGGCACCAGCGCGCGCACTTCACCGTCCAGGCGCGCGATCAGATTCTCGTTCTTGAATTCGATTTCCAGGTTCGAGCCGCCACCGAACGCGGCGATCACCGCGCGGCCGACCGAGAAACCATTGCGAATCTGACATTGCAGGTCGACGATCTTGCCGTCGAACAACACGCCCGCGTAGCCAAACTGACGCGATGACTGCAACGCCAGGAACAGTGCGTCGAATGGATCACGTCCATGCTCTCGCGCTTCGCGAATGCTTCGGCCGATGCGCAGCGCGTCCGAGATCGTGCCGCTCAACGCGTTCGCTTTGATCTCACGACCGGTGGCCGCGTACTCGATCAGGTGACAATTCCCGCCCAGCGTGACGGCAGCGGAACGTGCCAGCCGCTCCTCGGTCACGTTGTCGGCCGTGTGCAGCACCACGCAGTTGCCTTTGTCATCAGTGAGAATGGCCGGCGCCGCTTTCTGGCCGCGAATGTTGAATATCACCATTTGCGATTCTGGAAATGCGCGCCCCATGCCATCGCAGTCGACGACAGGCAATCCCGCACGCAACGCCAGCAGCAATGCTGCCAGCCCGTTGCTGCCGCCGACTTCGACCGGCAGCACTGCATCGACGCGACGTCCGGAAATTTCTTCGAGCTTGCGCAGGCCGTGCAGCGCCTCGCGCCCGCTGGGCAGCTTTTCCACTGAGATCGTCGGCGCACCGATCCAGCCGCACGGTGCAACGAACGCGTCGTCCGCGAGCGAATCGAGGCCGATCATGTCGATGACTCCGCCATCGGCCAGCGCTGCCTCGATTTCCAGCAGTGACGTGTGAGGATCTCCTCCGCCACCGGAGCCGAGGAACGCGCAACCGCGCGCGAGATCGGCGACGTCTTCCTTGGTGAGCCTCATGATCTTCGGTGCGCTCATGCGGCGGCCACCGCAAGGTCGCCAACGACTTTGGCGCGAATCTGCACAGTATTGCCGGGAAGATAGGAAAGAAATGTTTCCTCCACATCGACCAGCCGGACAGTGCCAGCATCCGCGCCCGCCGCGACTGCTTGCGCAGCGGCTTCCTTCTCTATGCTCTGCAAGACTTCGCTGCGATTCTGCCTGTCGTACATGGCGATACGATCCACTTCGGCGCCGACCTGCGAAATTGCGGCGCCGACTGCGTTCGCGACCGCTGCGTGCTCAGGCTGAATGACCTGTGATGCGCCCTTCAACTGCCGTGGCACGAGCATGCTGCCGCCGCCGACCAGCACGACCGGCACATCCGCAGCTGCGGTTTTCATACGATCGACGCTTTCTTCGAGCATCCGGCGGAAGCGCGCCAGGATTTGTTCCATGACCATGGGCTTGAGATGGGGAACATTCGCGACGTTACCGAAGCTGCCCAGGCCCGCCTTCACGGCGATGTCGCTCGCGGTGAGCGTCGAGCCACCGAATAGATAGGCTTCGCGCGATAACCGATAGCCAACGGAATCCGGCCCGATCTCATGCAACCTGCCATCGTCATGCAGATGGATGCGTGTGCCGCCGCCGAGACCCAGCG
>JBEVKA010000150.1:0-9493 GCA_040509855.1 Steroidobacter sp. | reverse complement strand
GAATGTGGAATCATCGCCGTCCGCATGCAGCCACTTCCACCCGATACGGATTCAACATTTGTTCAGCCGGCCGAAACGCCGGCGACATGGCGAACGGCGTTTCGTCTGTTGACGTTACGCAGTGTCGAACCATCGCCACACGCGCTATCGGGTCGGATCGCCTCGATCGTGTGGCTTGCCTTGCTCGCGCTGGGATTGTGGATCGGGCTGGGCTGGATTTCGGTCGAGGCTGAAGCGCAGTTCTATCCATACAGCTTGCCGGCGTTGAGCTTTTGCGTACTCGCGATGCTGGTCGTTGCAGCCACGATGGTGAAAGGTTCGCGTTCGCCAATCGAATTGCCGCGCGTGTGCCGGTTGCTCGCGATTCTGCTGCCGGTTCTGATCCTCGCCGATTTCGCGATCACGCTGTGGGTGCCGGAGCAATGGATTGTGGTTGCGCGTGTGGGATTGGGACTCTATGCGCTCGTGTATTGCGCACGAGGGTTGCATGCACTGACGGGTGACCGGCAGCCGGTGGCGGCGTTGGGTGGTCTTGTAGTGGTACTGATTTGTTTGTGGTTGGCCAGTGCGCTGTACATCTATCCGGTGATGTGGATTCCGGAGCATGAGTCCAACTATGACGTCGATCTCGATGCTGATCGCAACATCAGCGAAGAGCTGTTGTTCGGGCAGCCAGCGCGCATCGATGCATCGGCTGCTCGGATCGAGCGGCCGCTGGGCGAAGCGCCCGTGGGATTCTTCGTGGGCTTTGCCGGCTATGGTGAGCAGAAGGTGTTCGCCGAAGAAATAAAGTTCGCGGCCGAGATTTTTGAGAAACGTTACGACACGTCTGAGCGCACGCTGCTATTGCTCAACGATCAACGCGATCGCGAGGTACAGCCGCTCGCGACGGTCTCGGGCCTGCGTTATGCGCTCAAAGCGGTGGCTTCAAAAATGCGGATTGAGCAAGACGTGTTGTTCCTGGTGTTGTCATCGCATGGCTCCGATGATCCGCTGCTGTCGGTGTCGAATGGAACGTTGCCATTGCGTGATCTCACCGGCTCGTTGCTGACAGAAGCGTTGCGAGAGTCGGGAATCAAGTGGCGCGTCATCGTGATATCGGCGTGCCATTCGGGCGCGTTCATCGAGTCGCTCCGCAACCCGTACACAATCGTAATTACCGCTGCGGCACCGGAGCGCACATCGTTCGGGTGTTCGGATGATCGCGATCTAACCTACTTCGGAGAGGCGCTTTTCCGCGACTCTCTGCCTCAGGCGTCATCCTTGCGTGAGGCATTCAACGCCGCGAGCCAGTTGGTCGACAAACGCGAGCGTGAAGAAGGCTTCAAACCTTCGCGGCCGCAAGCGTTCTTCGGTCAGCGTATCGAACAAAAGCTAGTCTCGATGACACGAGTGCCTGCGAGAGCGCACTGACGAAAGTTCTCTTTCGCGCCTCAGGAATTTCCCCGACGCGACGGGCCGGAACTTCGCCGTGAATGATCCATTGACTAGGTCTGCGGACTTTCATTCCGCGCGGAGTACCAGTCATGCGCGAGCCAACCAAATTTGCTGTTGTAACTTCGGTGTTCATCTTCGCGACGTCGGTGACATCCGTCGTTGTGGCGGACGACGCTCGTGACTCGGCGACCAGCGCGCGAGTGAAGACGTCGATCGTCGGTGATGATTCCATTCAGGCTCGCGATATCGAAGTGGAAACTAAGGACGGGGTCGTTCAGCTGAGCGGGTTCGTGAGCTCCGAAGAGCAGCGGACCGCGGCTCTGTTGCGAGCCAGAGCCGTTCCCGGTGTGGCGGAAGTACGCAATGACTTGAGCATTCGCGATGACGCTCGGCCGGCCGCTAAGCCTGTTGCCGATACAGTGATCGCCGCGAGAGTTCGCAACACCCTGCGCGATGCCCAGCTGGAAGATGGCAGTGCCGTCAATGTCGAAGTGAGTAAAGGTGTGGTGCAGCTGAGCGGTTTCGTCAACAGTTCGCAAGAGAAGGCGCGGGCTGGTGATCTCGCGAGTGCGGTTGAAGGTGTGCGAGATGTCGAGAATCAGATTGCGTTGACTGACGAAAGCAGGCAATTGAAGGAATAGTCAGCGTTTGGAATCGCCGGCGAAGCCGCGAGCTTCGCGCATGACGCGGCCTGAGGAAATGACGCTCCACGAAGCGATCGGGCAGCCTGCTTCCTCCAGCCGATTGGCCGTCCACCAATTGCACATGCGCGGAAAGAAGAAGCGCCGTTTGCCGCTGTAGAAGTGATTCGGTTTGGGGAACGCGCTCAACGATACGGGCGTGGCGGCCGGGGCGCGATCTTTGAACTCACGTTCGATAGCTTCGGTCAGTTGTCGCAAGCCATCGGCAGAGATCCGAACTTCGATGATTTCGTCAGCGTAGAGGCGGTCGGTGGTGGGTCGCTGCACGCCGATCACATGGATGACGCTGGAGTTGGACCACAGCGCGGCGCGAATTGCCATCCACCAACTTTCCTTCTCAGCTTGATAGTAATCCTCTTCGCCCCAGCCGAATTCCAGATAGTCACTTTGCGAGAAATCGGCGAGCACGGACCAGCCGCGGTTCGGCCAGTCCGCCGTAGCGATCGCGATTCCGGTGTGCCACGCGCGGTTCACTACGTAGATTGAGCGTAGTTGGTCTGGAGGCGTGGCGGCGCTGTGGCATGGGCCTCCATCAGTGGCGCACCCAGCCAGGACCAAGATAATTGCTAATAGTGAGATTAGTTTGCGCACCCGGCGATCTTAGCGCGGCTAGCCAGCAGGCGACCTAATGCAGCACTAACGGCAATGCCCGGCCATCGATCTCGATCGCGGGAATCTCAAGCCCGATGAGCGCAGCGAGCGTAGGCGCGATGTCCGCTGTTTCGACCGCGGTCGGTTGTTGAAATCCTTCGACGCCTGGCCACCAGAACAAGATGGGCACGCGACGATCGTAGCCCCAGGTCGAACCGTGTGAGGATGTGTAGTCGGTATCCACGTTCTTTGGTGCCGCGTAGATGCTGATATAGGGCTTGAGCAGCACGATCAGATCGCCAGAACGTTGGGGATTGAAGCTGGCCTTGGCGCGTTCGAGTAAGGTCCATTCGTCGACGGGACCTGCCGGCGGAGCGGCCGCGATCAACTCGTTACGAGTGAACACCGCGGCGACTTGCGGGTGAGAGCGATATTTGATGTAAGCCGTGTCGAGCACGGCGGCGCGCTTCTCAGACGGAATGTCGACGCTCAAATAAATGTCATTGTTGAAATCGGTCATGCCGAGCACGACCGGTTCTTTCAGCTGCAGCTCCCGAGCAAGCTGCGCGCTCACATTCTTCGGCAGCAAGTTGGGATCGAGACGTTGTGCCTCGGCCACGCCGCGTTCGCGATTGCGTTCGGTGGTGTCGACACCGCCGTGGTCGGCGCTGAGCGCGACGACATAGGGAACGCCGAGCTTATCCAGGCTGGTCAGCAGACGCCCGATCGTTTGATCCAGCGCGAGCTGTTGCACGCACATCTCGGCGCCGGCGTTGCCGTAGTAATGGCCAACATAGTCGTTCGCCGAGAGGCTGATGGCGAGCAGGTCGATCGAATCGCGCTTGCCGAGCTGCCGATCTTTCGCGGCGGCGAGAGCCGCATCGACAGTGAACGAATCCATGGCAGGGGTCGCGCGCCAGCGTCTGGAATTGCCAGGAAAGCTTTGCGGAACGCCGATAGAAATATCGTCTGTCACCTTGGTTGCGCGAGCCTTCGAGCTGCATTCGGGTGGCACGGTCGCTTTGGTCGGCGATGCATACGATTTGCGCATGCTCGCGTTGATTTTCCCGGTGACCTCTTTAGGAATATCCGCATCCCTGCCACCGTAGGTGACGAAGCCCGCGTCGGTCCACCACAGAGTGAGATCGGCGTGATGACCGCCGAGCATGATTGCCGAGCGGTCTTTGCCGGCGACTGAGACGACGCGGGTGTTCGCATCCTTGGCTTTCATACGGTCACCCAGCGTCGGTACCAACAGGGTGTCGGGCGACATCACTTTCTTGCGCGCGTCACTGCCGGGCTCGCCGGTCTTCTCCACGCAGTAGATGGTGAATGTTTCGTCGCTTTTGTCCTTGCGCGAGAGTCGTGGATCCTGCCAGTCATTGGCGATGATGCCGGTTCGCGCTGGACGCGCGCCGGTCAGGATCGTGGAGTGGCCTGGACAGGTTTCAGTCGCGGCGTGACCCTGGTGGCCGCGTGGGAACACCACGCCATCGGAGAGTTGCGCCAGGCCCGACGTGTACAGCGCCCGATACTCGTTGAACAGGTCGGTCGAGTATTGATCCACGACCAGCGCGACGACCAGCTTTGGGCGCGGCGGCTCGGCGGCATGCGCCGGAAGCGCGAGAGCGAGCACGCTCGCCACACTGAAACAAAAATGAAACAAACGCTCGCGCTGAATCGAGTCCATGGGAACGCAGGCCTCGTCGGTAAAAAAGTCCGGCGAGGGTAGCGGTTTTCAGCGCATTTCTGAATACGGCCCGTGCATCGGGCCGTGCTCAATGATTGTGACGAGGGGTCTTGCTCGCGACGCCGCGGTATTTCAGCGCCATTTCCATCACGCCGCCCTTGTCGAGCTGGCTCACCGTCGCGCGGTACAACTCCTGCCAGGGCGTCGCGCTCTCGGGTACGGCGGGAATGCCATCCTGTTTGCGGCGAGCGATCTCTTCATCCGGCACCAGCATGTCGCAGCGGGCCTGGTTCAGGTCGATGCGAATGATGTCGCCCGTGCGCAGCCAGGCCAAGCCACCGCCGGCGGCGCTTTCCGGAGACGCATTCAGAATCGAAGGACTGTCGGAGGTGCCGGATTGGCGGCCGTCGCCGATGGTCGGCAAGCTGGCAATACCTCGCTTCAGCAACGCATCGGGCGGAGTCATGTTCACGACCTCGGCCGAGCCGGGCCAGCCGAGTGGGCCCGAGCCGCGAATCACGAGCACGCTGCGCTCGTCGATGCCGAGCGCCGGATCGTTGATGCGCGCGCGGTAATCGTCCGAACCGTCGAACACGATGGCGCGACCCTCGAACACGTTGTCGTGTCCGGACTCGCACAAGTAGCGCCGACGAAATTCCTCGGTGATGACGCTGGCCTTGAGAATTGCGAAATCGAACAGGTTACCGCTGAGCACGACGAAGCCGGCGCGCTCACGCAGTGGCTTGTCGAATGTCGTAATCATTTCACGATCTTTACTGGCGCGGCCGCGAATGTTCTCTCGCAGTGAGCGACCGGTGACCGTCATCGCATCGGCGTGCAGTTTGCCAGCCTCGATCAGTTCGTGGAGCACGGCAGGCACGCCACCAGCGCGATGGAAACGTTCGCCGAGATATTTACCCGCCGGCTGCATGTTCAGCAGCAGCGGAATGTCATGGCCGTACTTCATCCAATCCTGAGGATGCAGATCGAATCCCGCGTGTCGCGCCATCGCGGTGAGATGCGGTTGCGCGTTGGTCGAACCGCCGAGCGCGGCGATGGCGGTGATCGCATTGTAGAAAGACTCGCGCGACAGGATTTTCGATGGCTTCAGATCCTCGTACGCCATCTCGACGATGCGACGGCCTGTTTCATAAGCCATCTGGCCACGTTCGCGATATGGCGCGGGAATCGCCGAGCAGCCCGGCAACGACAGGCCCAATGTTTCAGCGACCGCGTTCATGGTGGAGGCCGTGCCCATGCTGTTGCAGTGGCCGGGCGAGGGCGCGGAAGCCGCGGCCGCATCCAGGAATTCTTGTTCGGTGATCTGCCCAGCACCGAGGCGACGGCGGCAGCGCCAGATCACCGTGCCGGAGCCGACCAGCTCGTCTTCGAAATAACCATCGAGCATCGGGCCGCCGGACAGCACGATGGCGGGAATATCGACCGTGGACGCGGCCATGATGGCGGCCGGCGTGGTCTTGTCGCAGCCGGTCGTGAGCACAACGGCATCGATGGGATAGCCGTGCAGGATCTCGACCAGTCCGAGATACGCCAGATTGCGATCGAGTGCCGCCGTGGGTCGGCGGCAATTTTCGAAGATTGGATGGGTGGGGAATTCCATCGGAATGCCGCCGGCGTCGCGAATCCCTTCCTTCACACGCGTGGCCAGATCGACATGGATGCGATTGCACGGCGTGAGATCGCTGCCGCTCTGTGCGATGCCGATAATGGGCTTGCCGCTGGTCAGTTCCTTGGGCGTGAGTCCATAGTTCATGAACCGTTCGAGATACAGCGCCATCAGGTCGATGTGATCGCGATCGTCGAACCACGCTTGGGAGCGGAAGCGGCGTTTACCCGTCATAGCGAACCTCATTCGGAGCCACGCCCGCCACATCGACGCGCGCGGCGAACAATCCACCAGCCAACGGCTGCACGGCGATTTGTTCCTTCGACAAACCCTTCCACGCAGTCGTGATATACAAAGTGCGCAGGTCCGGACCGCCGAATGCGGGCTTGGTGCAATTCGCGACCGGCAATTCCAATGTTTGGATCAGCTCGCCATCGGGCGAGTAGCGCTGCACGCCCCAGCCGCCGAACAGACCGATCCAAACGCAACCTTCGGTGTCGACTGCTGGGCCGTCGGGATAAGCATCAGGTTTCTGGATGCGGCAAAAGACCCGGCGATTCGCGACCACGCCGTCTTCCATGTCGAATGCATAGATGACGCGTTCCAGCGTGTCGACGTGATACAGCGTACGACCGTCGGGGCTCGAGACCGGGCCATTGGTGATGACGTAGCCGTCATCGCAACGTTTCAGCCCGCGCATGTCGAAGCGGTACAGCGAGCCGCTTGGCCGCGACTCGTCATTGTCCATGGAGCCGAACCACAATCGGCCGGCCGCATCGACATAACCATCGTTGAGCCGATTGCGTGGATGGTCGGAGTCCACGCGCGCGATCAATTTGAAATCGCCGGTGGTTGAATCGAACTGATACAGGCCGCTCTTCATGCCGCAGATGAAGCGGCCGCCGGTGGTGGGAACGACGAAGCCGACTTCCTCAGGCGTTTGCCACGACATCAGCGCGCGAGTGCGCGTGTCGAAGCGGTGAATGCGCTTGCCCTTGATGTCGACGAACCATACCGCCTGATCCTTGGCCGACCAGCCCGGACCTTCCCCCAGCTGCGCCCCCACGGCACAGACGCATTCGACTTTGCCCATGGTTCCCCCGCGAATTTATTTCTATCTCAGACTAACGCCATCCGGCGTCCACGAAATATTCATGTCCCGTGCACATGCGCGCATCGTCGGAAGAGAGAAACGCTACCATCGCAGCCACGTCATGCGGCTCGACGCGCGATTTCAAACATTGCATGCCCAGCATGCGGGTCTCTTCGTCCGGCGTGTGCCACAACTTCATCTGGCGTGGCGTGCGCACGCCACCCGGGACTACGCAGCTCACTCTGATGCCGTACTGACCGAGATCGCGCGCCAACGCGCGCGTCATGCCTTCGATACCAGCCTTCGCGGTCTGATAAATCGCGAGATCCGGCAAGGCCAGATGCCACGACACCGAGCCGAGATTGATGATGACGCCGCCCTTCGACGCTTTCATGTCCTCGGTTACGGCCTGCGTACAGAAGAACAGGTGGCGCAGATTGACGGCGATGCGGTTGTCCCAGTACTGCACGGTTGTTTCCTGCAGGCTATGGCGATCGTCGTTGGCGGCGTTGTTCACCAGGACATCGATCGGTCCGATGTCGGCACGAATGCGCTCGAACGATTTATGAATCGCATCGACATCGGTCAGATCGCAGCGATAGTAGCGAGGTGCGTTGTCTTGGTCGGCCAGCTTGCGCTCCAGCTCGCGCGAATCCGCGTCCGCGATGTCGAGGAACGCGACACGGGCGCCCTGGCGCGTGAATGTTTCGACAATGGCTGCGCCAATGCCGGAACCACCGCCAGTCACGACCACGCGCTTGCCGCGCAGGGAGGGGTAAACGTTATGGGACATGTTTGCTTTCGAGCCTGGACCTAAAGTCGGCGCCTCAAGTGGAGGGTGCCAGCAGACCGCGGCTGGCGAGGTTGCGCATCAGCTGTCCGATGCCGAACGACCACGGCGGCGCCTGGTCGGAAGTGGTGAGTTTGTTCTCGAGGGTGCCGAGCGAGGGCGAGGAGACTCGCACCACGTCGCCATGCTTGTGAGTGAAACCGCGGCCGGTGACATCACGATCTTCCGTAGGCGCGAACATCGTGCCCAGGAACAGCGCGAACCCGTCCGGGTATTGGTGCTGGCTCAATGTCTGTTCCACCAGCTCCAGCGGATCACGGCTGATCTGCGCCATGGAGCTGCTGCCTTCGAGTTTGTATCCTTCCTCGCCTTCGACCTGCAAAGCGACCACTGCCGAGCGCACTTCGTTCACGCCGAAGTTCGCATCGAACATGCGGATGAACGGGCCGATGGAGCAGGACGCGTTGTTGTCCTTGGCCTTGCCGAGCAGCAGCGCGCTGCGGCCCTCGATATCGCGAAGATTCACGTCATTGCCGAGCGCGGCGCCCAGAGTGCGACCGGTGGCATCGCAGGCGAGCACGATTTCCGGCTCCGGGTTGTTCCACTGCGATTCCTTGCGCACGCCGATCCAGTCGCCCCAGCCCACCGACGACAGCACCGGCGACTTGGTGAACACCTCGGCGTCGGGGCCGATCGCGACTTCCAGGTATTGCGACCACAGGCCGTCGGCAATCAGCGCCTCTTTGAGACGCACTGCTGTCGCCGAACCGGGCTTCACCGAACGAATGTCAGCGCCGACGCGAGTACCGAGTGCATCACGAATGGACTGCGCTTTGGCGTAGTCGCCGCGCGCTCGTTCTTCGATCACACGCTCGACCGCCGAGACCGCGAAAGTCACGCCGCAAGCCTTGATACATTGCAGATCGAACGGCGCGAGCAGACGCACTTTGGGATCGCTCTTGAACGCAGCCGAGATCGGCAGCTGTTCGAGCGGGCCGAGATCCTCACCGTTGGGAACGGAGCCGTTCCAACGGTTGAGCAGCTCGGACACCGTGGGAGCGGTCCGGGAAACATCGCGCACTCGGCCGCCGCTGACAACGACGGGCGTCGGCCCGGCCGACGTGGCGAGGCGGCCGACGAACGTGCCTTCGCGCCAGTCGGCCGGAAGATGGGCCAGTAATCTCATAGATGGATCGAATGTCTGCTCAGGCGTTGGCCTTGGATGGCGCCTGCGCCTGGTCCATCAGCGAGGCGGGCTGCTTGGTCCACAGGTGCTGGATCGCTTCCAGGCTGTGGCCCTTGGTCTCCGGAACGAAGCGCCACACGAACAGCGCGGCCAGCACGCTCATGACGCCATAGATCCAGTACGAGAAACCATGGTTGAACATCGCATTCAACGTCGAGTTGCCGTCCAGCACCTTGAACGACCAGGACACGAACAGGTTGGCGATCCATTGCATGGCGACCGCGATCGCCATCGCCTTGCCCTTGATGGCGTTCGGGAAGATCTCCGACAGCAGCACCCAGACTACGGGACCCCACGAGAGGGCGAAGCCGCCAATGT
>JBEVKA010000149.1:0-8899 GCA_040509855.1 Steroidobacter sp. | reverse complement strand
GGCGCGCACGAACTGGGTATAGAACTTCTGGTACAGCGCCCGGCGCGTGTCATCGACGGTGCCCATCGTGACGTCCTGGCGATTGTTGATGGTGAAGCCGTCGACGCGAATGCCGGTGATGTCGCTGAAGGCTTCGCCCAGGCCGGCGCGCAGCGCCTGGTGACGCTTGCGATAGTAGGTGAACCAGTTGGCGAAGTTCTGGATCGCGGTGTTATAGGCAGCGTCGCTGCCGAAGTTGGTCCGCTTGATCTGGTAGCCGTTCAACGCAGTCGTGCCGTTCGGCGCGCGGCCAGTGGTCGTAGCCGCTGCCGTGTAGCCGTAACCGGTGGGTAGCGCCGTGCCCGCGGCCAGATAGAACGTCGCCGGGAAGTAACGAATCGCGACCAGCGCGCCGCTGTCCAGCGAGGTTACCCGGTTGCCGCTGACTCGCAGCGAAGTGTCGCACTGGCCGTTGACGCCGACCTGACAGCCATTGGTGCCGATGGTTTCCCAGTTGGTGTTGTCCGAACGGCGCAGGCAGGTCTGCGAGGGCAGTGTCATGCCGCGATAGACCTTGAAGTAATGGTTGTCGCTCGCGCTGCTGGTGAGGCTGCCGCACGCGGTGTTGGGATCGACGCTGACGTTGCCGGTGCGGTCCCGGGTGAGGTTCATGGTGCGATCGGTTTCGAACACCGGGTCGAAGCGCGCCGCGCTCGCCGGCGAATTGCCGAAAGTGTAATCAGCAGTGCTGACCCATGGCGTGTAGTTCACCGACGGGTTGAAGTAGGCGGCATTGTGATCTGGCGAGCGAGCCCACGCGTAAGCGGGAATTGGCGGTATCGCATAGTGTCCACTGCCGTCGTTCACGCGCCGTCGGGCGGTCACGAACAGAAACTGGTCGTCATCGGGATCGGGATAGCCGTTCGGAAACAGATAGACGAACTTGCGCCAGACTTGAACGTCGTTGTTGTTGTTGTCGTCGCGGGGAATGTTGAACGAGTTCTCGCCCGAGTTGTTGAAGTTCAGCTGCCCTGGCGCGGGCACGTCACTGGTGCCGTCTGCGTTGTTGCGACAGCCCACGAAGCTATTCGCGGTGCTATCGGGGCAGGAGCCCCACTGCTGCAGACGCCACCACGCGGCGCCGTCGTTGGTGGGGAACAGCACCTCGAAGTCCATCGAGCCGGAGTCGTCGATGGCCATGATGAGGTTGGGCTGTGCGCCACCCGCCAGGAACAAAGGTGTGTCGGGTAGCCCCAGCGTCGCGGCGGGCGCGATGCTGGAGAACACGACCGCGGCGGCGATCGTGACGCTATATCCGACTTTGCTGAGCAGAGTTACGGCCATGCGCATAGGGAACATTCCAAATGGAAAATGGATGAGCTGGCTGACTGGGGCTGGTTGACTTCAGTCAGTTGAAGCGGCGCACGTAAGTGCTGTGGATCACCACTTGCGAGTTGTCGGTACCGCCTTCGCCGCGCGCGACGATTCGGTAATAGACGCGACTCGGCGGGGGACCCGTGGGCGGGATGCTCAACGCATCCGCCACTTCCTCGACTTCTTCGACATAGAACTGCGGATCGCGCTTCGCCAGGCCATCGCCGGCGGCGCCGCTAATCAAGTTGGTGGTGGTGCCGTAGTTCTGCGCGCGCGCTGTCCACCACTCGCGTGACTGGAACGCCTGATCCGCATAGCTGACGGTGTTGTTCAAATAGCCGCGCTCGTACACACGGCAGGGCGGGTTGGTGATCGCGGCACACGGCAGTGGCGGAGCGGCCATCGATGCGGGATCGACCATGCGTTCGCCGGCGCGAATCGCCGCTTCGGCGGATTGAAACGCCAGGTCGTAGTTGCGCTGGCTACCGGCCATGCGCTCCTGCAGGCGCGTGCTCTGACTGGCGCCGAGCGCCAGCACGGTGATGACCAGCAGCAGCAGCATGCTCACGACCAGCACGGCGCCGTGCTGTCGGTGCGGCGATGAAATGTGAAAGTGATGTTTCATGAGAGCAACCTGGAAGGAGTGCTGGTTCAATCGACGCGGACTCGATTACGGATGCTGACGGTCGCGCTGAAAACTTCGCGCAGCCGGCGGTCGCCCGGCGGGGCCACGGGAGGCGAGTTCAAGAGCTGGTAGGTGCGCTGGTCCTTGTCGCTGCCGTACTGGTCGACCGAGCGCACCAGCAACGCGACGCGGACCGAAATCACCTGTTGCCAGTTGGTCGCGGCGCCGGCGACGGAGTAGGTGTCGACGATGCGATCGCCGTCGGTATCCATGCCGTATTCCACCTGCATCTGCTCCACGCCTTGCACCAGCTCTTCGGCGAGCGAGACGCCGGCACGGCGCCACAGCGAGTTGGTGCCCGCGGGCACTGTGGGGTTGGCTCCCGTCGAGCCCGGCGTCGGAGCCACGAAATAAACGACGCTCTCCACCGGCACGACTTCATCATTCATGCCGAATTGATAACTGGTGCTGGCGACCGAGTTGCTGGGCGGAGCATCCGCGCTGCCCACGGTGTGGAGTAGCGAAGTGCCCGACGGAACCGCGAAGAAGATCGCCTGCGCTTCGCAGTTGTAAGCCATGACGACTTCGCCGCCGGCACGAATGCCGCTGGTGTTGGCGACCACCACCGGAGCCTGCGGATTGGCCATGTCGGCGGTGATCTGCGTCGGCTCGGCTTCGAGGCGCGGACCGCGCACCACCAGCACATCGCTGCCGGCAATCGCGGCGGTTTCCACTCCCGAGCCGGTCAGGGCAGGGACGAAGCCCTCGGCGGAAGCTTCGAAGCCACGCACCGGACTGCCCATGAAATCCCACTGCAGCGCCGTCGCGTTGTTCAGGGCGCTGCTGATGTAGTTGGGCTGGCGAGCGCAGCCGGCGAAGCCGGAGGAGCGAATGTGACGCGCGAGCTGCTCGAGCGCGAAGCGTCCGGTCTCCTGCACGCGTGACAGCTGATGAGTGGTCTCGTATGAAACGCGCGAGCTGCTGAAGATCGCGATGACGCCGGTCAGCAGCAGCAGGCTGAGCGTGATCGCGACCATCAACTCGACCAGGCTGAAGCCGGCGATGCGTGAAACGTTCGATGAGAGGCGCTGCATGTCAGATCTCCGAGCGAACGCGGAATTCGCGATCGCCGCCATTGGCCGTGCCGTCGCCGGTCGCGCGCTCCCGCCAGCGAATGGTGATGGTGACGATCTGCGTAGCGGCGACCCGCTCGACTCTGCCAGCGGCGACCTCGACGCCACCCGGCAAGGTGCGGTTGATGGTCGTCTGCCACTCGGCGAGATCCTGGCCGGCGCGGGTCGATGTGTCGCCGGTGCCGTTGTAACCCGCGTCATAGCCGCCAGCGCGGAAGGCCGAGGCATTGGCACGCATGCGATCGAGGATGTCCGCCGAGAGCACGCTCGCCTGTGAGCGCACATACGCTTCCTGATTGCCGCGCAGAGTCTGGAGCTGCAGGGCCGCGATGCCGAGCAGGCCGACCGAGATCAGCACTACGGTGACCAGAATCTCGACTAGCGTGAAGCCGCCCTGGCGGCGTGCGGAAAGGTTGCTCTTCATTAGCAGGAGCTCTTCGTGGAGTTGACTCGCCCCGTGCGAGCCACGGTGATGTTGCGTTTACCAGTGCTCAGGCAAACGCTGGTGTTGATCGGCGTGATGGCCAGCGTGCGCTCGGTCGCGCCGTTGGCGCCGACGCCGAAGCGGACGTACGTGGCGCTGCTGGTGAACGTGAAGTCGCTCATCGGCATGGCGCCGGACTGCAGCGCCTGATCCATGCCATCGAGCTGGCCGGCGATGCCGGTGCGGTCGGTGAACACGATCCAGCCGTTGGTCCAGGTGGTGGCGGTTTCAGCGGCATCGACGCAGGAAGTGCGGTCCGCGTTACGGGCCGCGCAAACGGAAACCGGCATGCCACGCGTGGCTGTTTCAGCCCGCGCATAGTTGAGCGCGCCGATGACGGTATTGGTCTGGGCGGCGATGCGATTTCGGCGCATCAAGTCACCGAACGCCGGCACCGCGATGCTCAGGAGCACCGCGACCACAGCGATCGTCACCATCAGCTCGATGATGGTGAAGCCGGCCGAATGTGTATGTGGTCGTGTCATGAATGTGCCTTCCCCTGGTGCGGCGTGAAATATAAGGAGACCTAAAAGAGCCTGCCGGACAGGCCGATTAGCGGCCGGCGGTAACGGACCAACGGCAGCCGGCCAGTGATATGGTCAAATCTCTCGCGTGCCGTTCAGGTTGAATCCCGGTCGTGTTCGCCGGTTCTGCGCATCCTCAGCGCCTCGACATTCGGGCTTGGTGCCGAGCACGGACTTGCACGTCGATGAGCAGCTCCTGTATATATAGTCAAATGGTGTTTATCCATACAGGTGCTCTGTGTCCGAACTCACCCCTCGTCAACGCGAAATCGTCAAGCTGATCCAGGAGTCGCTGCGCGATAACGGCATGCCGCCGACGCGCGCGGAAATCGCCACGGCGATGGGCTTCAAATCAGCCAACGCGGCCGAGGAACACCTGCGGGCGTTACAAAGAAAAGGTGTGCTGGACATCATCCCGGGCGCGTCGCGCGGGATTCAGTTGAAAGATTCTCTTCGCGAGCAAATGGGTCTGCCACTGATTGGTCGAGTTGCAGCTGGCAGGCCCATGCTCGCGGAGGAACATATCGAAGCGCGCTATCAGGTCGATCCGAAAATCTTCCAGCCGCGCGCGCACTACCTGCTGAAAGTGCGTGGCATGAGTATGAAGGACATCGGCATCCTGGATGGCGATCTGGTGGCCGTGCATCGCACGCCGGAAGTGCGCAATCGCCAGGTGGTGGTGGCGCGCCTGGACAACGAAGTGACCGTCAAACGCTACAAGCAGGACGGCAAGATCGTGTGGCTGCTGCCCGAGAACGAAGAGTTCGAGCCCATTCGGGTCGATCTGAAGGAACAGTCGCTCATCATCGAAGGCATCGTGGTCGGCGTGCTCCGCCAGGGCAAATCAAAGGGATTGTTTCAGTAGCGAGCGGATCTCGGGCAGGCACGAGCCGCAGTTGGTGCCCGCTCGCAGTTTGCGGCCCACCTCCTGGGCGGTCGTGAGCTTATCCGTGGCGATCGTCTTACACAGCGTGTTGCGGCCAACGCCGAAGCACGAACACACCATCGGCCCGGGATCTTCCATCGCAGAGGTCGGGCCACCATTGAGCAGCGACGCGCGCTCGACCTCGCCTAAACGTTTCTTTGCAAACAAGCCGGACAGCCAGGTTCGCGACGGCAGGTCGGAGCGCGTGGAAACGAACACGCATCCCGCGATTCTTTCCTCGATCAGCAGCGCTCCTCGGAAGACGCCCGCGGTGGTGTCGGAATATTCAATCCAGTCCAACTCGCAGCGCTCCGCGCCGAGTATGCGTCGCGCCCATGCGGAGTCGGGCGCGCGATCGCGTCCCGCGATCTCATAACGCATGAATTGTGCGCCTCGCGCGATGGCCCACCACGTCGTGTCCAAGTTGGTCACTGGCGTGCGCGATAGCACGAATCCGTGCCAGTTCACGACGAAAGGCGTGACGCGTGCCGGCGTATGTTTGAATTCGGGTTCGCCGGAAATCGGATCGACCACGGGATTGACCAGCACGCCCACGCGAGCATCCGAGGCGAACGCGACGTTCCAATGAATCGGCACGAACACCGTGCCGCGTGGAATGTCCCCGCTGATCTTCAAGCGCGCAACCATCGAACCCCAACGCGTTTCCACGCGAGCGAGTTGACCCTCGGTTACGGCTGACAGCAGCGCGTCCTGCGCGTGCATGTCGATATACGGTTCGGGCGAGTGCGCCGTGAGTTGAGGCGCGCGACCACTGCGAGTCATGGTGTGCCATTGATCGCGCACCCGACCGGTGTTGAGGACGAGTGGATGGGTTGGGCTCGTCGCATTCACTGGCAAACGCGGTGTAGTCGCGACGAAGCGTGCTTTGCCGTCGTGATGATAGAAACGGCCCGATTCCATGAGCCTCGCCGTGCCGACTCGTTCCCGCACTGGCCATTGCACCGGATCGAGCGACTCGTATTCATCGAATGTGAGATCCGCGAGTTCGCCGATATCGAAAGCTCGCGCGCCATGATTGCTGACGGCCGAGAGCGCGGCATGTTCGGCGAAGATCTCACGAGGCGAGGCGTAGTTGAAGGCTTCGCCGTAGCCGAGTCGCCTGGCGACTTCGCAGACCCACCACCAGTCGGGGCGGACGTCGCCGGGCAAGGCTTGGAATGCACGCTGGCGAGAAATACGTCGCTCGGAATTCGTGACCGTGCCGTCCTTTTCTCCCCAGCCCGCCGCTGGCAGCAGCACGTGCGCGAACTCGTTGGTGTCGGTTGTTTCGAAGCAGTCGGAAACGACGACCAGCTCACAACGGCGCAGCGCCGCTTTGACTTTGTCGGCGTCGGGCAGGCTCACGACGGGATTGGTGGCCATGATCCACACGGCTTTCACGGTGCCGTCGTGAATGGCGTCGAACAGCTCGACGGCCTTGAGTCCCGGTCGATCGGCGATGCGCGGGCTGCGCCAGAATGTTTGCACCACCTGGCGATGAGTCGCGTCATCCAATTCCATGTGCGCGGCCAAGGTGCTTGCGAGCCCGCCGACTTCGCGGCCACCCATCGCATTCGGTTGGCCGGTCACCGAGAACGGTCCCATGCCGGCGTGGCCGATGCGGCCCGTGAGCAGGTGACAATTGATGATGCTGTTGACCTTGTCCGTGCCGGCGGACGATTGGTTCACGCCTTGTGAGAAAGCGGTGATGACGCGCCGTCGCCCGGCAAACAAAGCATAGAACTCGTTCAAGGTCGCGACATCGATGCCGCAGGTTTCCGGAACGGACTGCGCCGACTCGTGCGCGACACGCAATGTTTCATCGGCACCGCGAGTGTGGTTTGCGATGAATTCCCGATTGGCATGCCCGTGCGAATCCAGGTATGCGAGCAGGCCGTTGAACAGCCACACGTCGGTTCCAGCGCGCACCGGCAGATGCAGATCGGCGATGTCGCACGTCGCCGTGCGGCGTGGATCGATCACCACGACCTTGAGCTCGGGATTCTGTTGTCTGGCTTGAACGATGCGCTGGAACAATATCGGGTGACACCAGGCCGTGTTGGATCCAACCAGCACGATCAACTCGGCGAGTTCGAGATCGTCGTAACAAACCGGCACGACGTCTTCGCCGAACGCGCGTTTGTGGCCGCTGACGGCGGACGACATGCACAGCCGCGAGTTGGTGTCGATGTTCGCGGTGCCGATGAAGCCTTTCATCAGCTTGTTGGCGACGTAATAGTCCTCCGTCAGCAGTTGCCCCGATACATAGAAGGCCACGGCCTCCGGCCCATGCTCGGCGATGATGCGTTGGAATTCGCCGGCGACGTGATCGAGTGCTGCGTCCGTTGATACGCGCTGGCCGTTCACGCGCGGATGTAACAATCGTCCGTCCAGTCCCAGCGTCTGGCCGAGCGCCGAACCTTTGGAACACAGCCGGCCGCGATTCGCGGGATGCGCCGGATCGCCACCGATCGCGACTTCGCCCGTGGCGGCGTTCGGCCGGGCAATCACGCCACAGCCGACACCACAGTACGGGCAAGTCGTCCGGACACTCACTGCTTGCCGGCCACCGCCGCGCCAAAGATGAGCTTGTCGCGCATGGGGCCGACGTCACGCCCGGCGCTCATCAGCTCGCAATACCAGGCACCGTCGCGAGTGTCGCCATAGAGCACGGCACCACAGACCTTGTTGTTCTCGATGACGATGCGCTTGTAGATACCGCGCTTCGCATCACGCAGGACCAAAGCTTCGCTGCCGGGGCCACCGATGAAGTCACCGGCGGAGAACAAATCGATGCCGCTGACCTTGAGTTGAGTCGAAAGCACCGAGCCGGCGTAGCGGCCGATGCCGACCTCGGCCAGGTGAGTCGCGCACACGCGCGCCTGTTCGAACAGCGGCGCGACCAGGCCGTATGTATTGTTTCGATGCTGCACGCATTCGCCGACGGCGTAAATGCAGGGATCGAATGTTTGCATCGTATCGTTCACCAGCACGCCGCGATCGCACCGAAGTCCCGCGGCTCGCGCCAGCTCCGTGTTCGGCCGGATACCGGCGGCCATGACGACCAGGTCGGCTTCGATGGAGTGGCCGTCGGCGAATCGCACGGCGGTCACGCGATCCATTCCGACGATCTCGGTGGTTTGGGCAGGCATATGGAAACGCAGGCCACGCCGCTCGAGCTGTTCCTTCAACAGTTGTGATGCCGCCGGATCGAGCTGGCGTTCCATCAATGTTTCCAGCAAATGCACGACCGTGACTTGCATGCCTTGCTTGAGCAGGCCGTTCGCAGCCTCCAGACCCAGCAAGCCGCCGCCGATCACGACGGCCTTTGAGTGAGTGCGCGCACCTTCGAGCATCTTGTCGACGTCCTGCAGATCACGGAACGTGACGACGCCGGGCAGCTCTTTACCCGGAACGGGCAGGACGATGGGATTGGAGCCCGTCGCCAGCAGCAGCCGGTCGTAGGATGCTTCGATGCCCGAGCGCGAGCGAACCACGCGACGCACGCGATCGATGGCGATCACCGGATCGCTCAAATGCAATGTGACGCCATTGTCCCGATACCATTCGAGCGGGTTCAGCACGATGTCGTCGAAACGTTTCTCGCCGGCGAGCAGCGGCGACAGCAGGATGCGGTTGTAGTTGGGGTAGGGCTCGGCGCCGAACACCGTGACGTCGTAGGGTTGGCCGCTGATCGCGAGCAATTCCTCGACGACCTTCATGCCCGCCATGCCGTTGCCGACCACGACCAGCTTGCGTCGCTTGTGCATGCGTAGCGGCTCGGCCTTGATCCACACTTTGCCGTCGGTCACGCGCACCGGCCAGGCACGCACCGACTGATTCGGATCCTCGATG
>JBEVKA010000148.1:0-3261 GCA_040509855.1 Steroidobacter sp. | reverse complement strand
CTGGGCGTGCGCTTCGGCGCGAACGCCGCGTTCACGCAAGGTGGCAGCGACGGTCTCGGCTTCCTCGGCGGCCCGCTGGGCTCCGATGATGACGACGGCGGTGTCAGCATCAGCCCGTTCCCTGGCCTGATCGGTGACAACGGCCAGGTCGTCGGCACGCCGTCCAACGGCAGCGGCCAGATCGGTGGCGTGCAGCTGCCGAGCAGCGCGGCCGATCGCTATCTGGTCAACCTGCCGGCCGCGAACCCGGCCGGTCGCCTGGCGCTGACCCTGCTCGACTCCGACTACCTGGTCGACCTCGAGCTGTCGGCTGCGCAGGCCGAAGGCCGCGGCGAAATCATCTCCTCGCCGCGTCTGATTACCGCCAACCAGCGCGAAGCCACCATCGAGCAGGGCGTGGAAATTCCCTACCAGGAATCTTCATCCAGCGGCGCCACGACCACTCAGTTCAAGAAGGCCGTGTTGAGCCTGAAGGTGACTCCGCAGATCACTCCGGACAACCGCGTGATCCTGGACCTCACCGTGTCGAAGGACAGCGTCGGTCAGCTGGTTGCCAGCGCCACCGGCGGCTTCGTGCCCTCGATCGACACGCGCGAAATCGTCACGCAGGTGCTGGTGAACGACGGCCAGACCGTCGTGCTCGGCGGCATCCTCGAGACCGAGCGTCGCGACGCCGAGAACAAAGTGCCGTACCTGGGCGACATCCCGGTCGTCGGCCGTCTGTTCAAGCAGACCACGACCACCGACAACAAGGATGAGCTGTTGATCTTCGTGACCCCGCGCATCCTGCGCGAAGGTTCGAGTCTTTATTAATTCGGGATCGGGCCATCCTGGCCCGACCCTTCATGCGAGCTAGGCAAAAGATGTGACTTTTGCCTGCTCGCCGCCACCTGCGGTGGCGGGTACGTCCCTGTACCTGGGTGCGTTCGGTAACGGCTGGGGCCGCCTTCGGGCGGCTTCTTTCGTTTATAGTCCGTGGCTGCCATGACCTCCGATACCAATTCTCAGGCACGCGGCAGCAACGTCTTCCTCATCGGGCCCATGGGTTCGGGCAAGACCGCCGTCGGCAAGCAGCTGGCCAAGCTGCTGCATCTCCACTTCTATGACAGCGATGCCGAGATCGAGCATCGCACCGGCGTCGACATTCCCTTCATTTTCGAGAAAGAAGGCGAGTCGGGCTTTCGCGAGCGCGAGCGCGAAGTGATCGATTCGCTCACGGCCATGCATGACGTCATCATCGCCACCGGCGGCGGCGCCGTGCTGTTGCCGGAGAATCGCGAGCATCTCGCGAATCGTGGCCGCGTGGTCTATCTGCAAACCGGTATCGAGCAGCAACTGGAACGCACGCGTCATGGCCGCCAGCGGCCGCTGCTCTACACCGATAATCCCGAACAAAAGCTGCGCGATCTCATGGAACATCGCGCGCCGTTGTACGAGGCCATTGCGGCTGTGGTCGTACCCACCGATGGGCGACAAGTCCGCGCTGTGGCCGAGGAAGTCGTGCAAAAGCTCCAGGAGCTGGACGCGTCATGAGTCGTCAGCCGCACCAACGCATCGATATTCCCCTGGGGGATCGCAGCTATCCGATCCTCATCGGCCCGCATTTGCTTGAGGACGATGAGCTGCTCGCCGAGTACATCGCCCCGCGCAACCTGCTCATCGTCACCAACGAAACCATCGCGCCGCTGTATCTGAGGCCGCTGGAAACAGCGCTGAAACAGCGCCGGATCGCGTCGGTGGTGCTGCCCGATGGAGAGCAACACAAGACGCTCGACACTCTGTCTCGCATCATCGACGCGTTGGTCAACGAGCGCATGAATCGCGACGCGGCTGTGATCGCGCTCGGCGGCGGCGTCATCGGCGACATGGCCGGTTTTGCCGCGGCCTGTTATCAACGCGGCATCGATTACATCCAGGTGCCCACGACGCTGCTCGCGCAAGTCGATTCCTCGGTCGGCGGCAAGACTGCGGTCAATCACCCAAAAGCGAAGAACATGATCGGCGCGTTTCACCAGCCGCGCTGTGTGATCGCAGATACGAGCACGCTGGCGACGCTGCCGGAACGCGAATATCGCGCCGGTATCGCCGAGATCGTGAAATACGGTTTGATCTATGACGCGGCGTTCTTTGCCTGGCTGGAAGAGAACGCTGAGGCCTTGTCGAACCGTGTCGACAGCGCGGTGATCCACGCCGTGCGACGCTCCTGTGAGATCAAAGCGGAAGTCGTCGGCGTCGACGAACGCGAACAAGGCTTGCGCGCGATTCTCAATCTGGGCCACACGTTTGGCCACGCGATCGAAACCGCCTCGAGCTACGGTAACTGGTTGCATGGTGAAGCCGTTGCGGCGGGGATGGTGATGGCGGCGGATCTCTCGACGCGATTGGGTTGGCTGCCTGCGAGCGATCGTGATCGCGCGATCGAACTGCTGAAACGTTTCCAGCTGCCGGTCGAGTCGCCACGCATCGGCGCCGAGCGGGGCCGTGAGCTGATGGGTCTCGACAAGAAGGTGCTCGACGGCAAAGTGCGGCTGGTGTTGTTGCGCAGCCTGGGTCAAGCCGACGTGGTCAGCGACTATTCGGGCGAGGCGTTCGCCGCGACCCTGCGCACCCATTTCGATCATGCATCATGAGTAACGGCAACTCGCCGCTCGCTCCCTACGCTGCCTGCGACACGCGTAGCAAAGGTCGCAGGTATTCGGAAGAAGCGCCGCGTTATCGCAGCGAATATCAGCGCGATCGAGACCGCATCGTTCACTCCACCGCCTTCCGGCGCCTGGTCTATAAAACCCAGGTATTCGTCAATCATGAAGGCGACCTGTTTCGCACACGACTGACGCATTCCATCGAAGTCGCGCAGATCGCACGCACCATCGCGCGCGCGTTGCGGCTCAACGAAACATTGGTCGAGGCGATTTGCCTGGCGCACGATCTCGGTCACACGCCGTTCGGTCACGCCGGGCAGGACGCGTTGAATGCTTGCATGCGCGACTACGGCGGCTTCGAACACAACCTGCAATCGCTGCGCGTGGTCGACGAACTCGAAGAGCACTACGCGGCGTTTTCAGGGTTGAATCTCACGTTCGAGACGCGCGAAGGCATCCTGAAGCATTGCTCACTGAACAACGCGCGCAGGCTCGGCGAGCTCGGGCAGCGCTTCCTCGAGCGACGCCAGCCCGGGCTCGAGGCGCAGGTCGCGAACCTCGCCGACGAGATCGCCTACAACAACCACGACGTCGATGACGGGCTCCGCGCGGGGCTCAT
>JBEVKA010000147.1:0-3477 GCA_040509855.1 Steroidobacter sp. | reverse complement strand
TGAGTGTCGATGCATACTCCCTGATCCTCGGTGGCCTGGCAGCCGGCCGCGAGCTGATGTACGCGCATGCACGCAAGGTCAGCGAATATGGCCACGGGACGGCCGTGCGTGGTCACGATCCTGTTACTTCGGCGGTGGCCGGCGCCATCGCCGCAGTCTCCATAGCATTCATCTCGTTGATCGTCGGCCTCGTGGCGGGCGCAATGGGCGGTGCGCCTCATCACCGTCTTCATCATCTTCGGCTTCCTAGTCGCTTGATCGGCAAATGTATGCTCCGCTCACCTCGAGTGATAGGCGAGCTGGAGCGCGCACTGGCCAATACCGGTGAGCACGAAATCGCCGGCCTGCTGCTGGAGGATGCAACCGGCGAGCAGCGCTTTCAGCGTGCGCCCAATCTTTGCACCGAGCCGTGCACCATCGAAGTGCCGCGCTGGTGGCTGGAGCGCAGGCTCCGGTGCGGGTCGGTGCATCGGCCGATCGCGTTCGTTCATTCTCATGTGACGTCCCTGGAACCCAGCGACGCCGATCGGGCGTCGCTGCAAAACTTCCCCCTGCCGTGGATCATCGTCCGCTTGCACGCCGGCAAGCTGGAGTGGGCCGTGCTGCCCGCCCAGTCGTCCGTCTAGTTGCGCGCAATGCTGCCGATTTTTAACCGGAGCCGCTGCGGTTGCCTTGGCAACGCAAACAACGTTGCAAATATTCTCGAACGGGCATAAACAATGCGCTGCCCGGGGAGCCTGACAACACCAAGCCTCAACATTCGAGCCCACGGAGGGTCTCTATCATGCGATTGAAAGCTTTGTACTGGCTGATGGCTGCCATGCTGGCCGCCATCACGGCGCCTGCGGGCGCCGCGATGATATTGAAAATGAATCTGGCTCAACTCACCGACCGGGCCGACGCCATCTTCCGGGGCGAAGTCCTGTCGGTCGAACCGGGAAAAATAGCGATCGGCGGCGGCACGCTTCCCACGGTCACCTATCGCCTGCGCGTCGACGAAGCGTTCAAGGGAGAGTTCGAGGCGAAGGAGAATGCCTCACCCGAAGTCGAGATCACCATGCTCGGCACATTCAAGTCGACCACTCGCAGCGGTAGTCAGACGCACCTGTCCTCCGCGTTGCCCGAACTACCGAAGCTGAACGTCGGCGAGAGCTACGTGCTGTTCACGACTGCCCCCGGCGCGAGCGGTCTGCGTGCGCCGGTCGGATTGGGCCAGGGCAGCTTTCGCATCTACGCGGGAGCCAACAAGACCGAGTTCGCGGTGAACGAACTCAACAATCTCGGCCTGTTCGATGGCGCGACTTCGGCGCAACGATCAGCGCAAGGAGCTGAAGGGCCGGTGACCTACACCCGACTCGCTGGCGCCATTCTCACCGAGCTCGGCAAGTAAGGAGACTGCCATGAATAAGAGCAAACGTTCCCTCGCGTGGGCGGGGGTCGCCGCCCTGCTATTGTCCGCTCCGCTCGCGCATGCGGCCGGCCCGCTCGCCTTGTGCGACACCGGCCAGCCATTCCTCTGGGCGAGCGGCGGCACCAACATTCCGTTCAACCCCGATCTCGGTGATCTCGGACCACTCACCAACGCGCAGGCGGTAGCCACCGTGCAAGCGGCGTTCGATGTGTGGACCGCGGTTGGCAGCTCAACCGTCAGCTACACCAACGCCGGCCAGTTGCCGGTGGATGTGAATATCGACAATTTCGGACCGTACTTCGATGCGCCAGCGCCCGACGGCCGGTCCGCCATCGTGTTCGACGACACCGGTGAGATCTTCGACCTGGTGTTCGGTCCGGACTCCGGCGTGCTCGGCTTCGCCGGCCCGGAATGGGCCGACAACGCAACCTGCACCATCACCGAAGGTCTGTCGTTCCTGAACGGTCCGTCGTTCGACGATCTGACCGCGGCCATGGACGTGATGGTGCACGAGTTCGGTCACTACACCAACCTCGCGCACACGGTCGTCAACGGTCAGATCTATCTCGGCTCCGTCGGCGGCGACGATACGGGACCGACACCGTTCTCACCGTATCCGGCGCCACCGCCGCTGGCCTCGGACGTGGTCGAGACCATGTATCCTTTCTATTACGGGCCGGGCATCGGCACGCAGACGCTGCATCGGGATGACATCGCCAGTGTCTCCGCGTTGTATCCAGCGCTGAGCTTCCCGGCTACGACGGGCACGATCTCTGGAACCATCCTCAGTTCCAACGGCACCACCAAGGTGTCGGGCGTGAACGTGATCGCGCGCAACGAAGCCAATCCCTTCCAGGATGCGGTGTCGGCGATCTCGGGTGATTACACCGACGTGTTCGACCAGTCCAATCCGGTCGCCGGAACCTACCGACTGTTCGGCCTGACGCCGGGCGCGAGTTACCGCGTGTATGTGGATCAGCTGCTGGCCGGCGGCTTCTCGACGCCTCCCGCAACTCTGGTGGGACCAGAGGAATACGCGAGCGGTAGCGCGGAGTCCAACAACCAGACGACTGCGGATCCGCCGGAACAGTTCGCGCTGATTACGCCAACTGCCAGCAACGTGAATGTCATCTTCAATGCGCCGCGTGCGGGCGATCCGCTGCCGGTGGGAGACGACGGCTCGTTCCCGATCCCGCTGCCCTTCACGTTCAATATCTGTAACCAGAGCTTCACCACGGTCTTCGTCAACGCCAACGGCAATCTCACCTTCGGTGCGGCCAACGGCGATTTCAGCGAGTCGGCCGCCGAGCTCTTGAACGGACCGCCACGCATCGCCGGGCTGTGGGACGATCTGAGTCCATTCAGCGCCACCGGCGCACCGCAGGGTATCGTCACGTTCGCGCAAACGGATGACGATCTCACCGTCATCTTCCGCGGCGTGCCGGAGTTCCCGAACGTCGGTTCGAACACCTTCTCGATCCGGCTGTCGCGCCAGAAGCCCACCGATGTCGATGCCACCAGCATTCAAGTCACTTATGAAGGCGTGACTGCGGTGGACGGGCTCGCCGGCGTGTCCTGCGGCAACCTGGTCACGGCGGGCAACGAGCCCTCGCGCGACCTGAGTGCGTTCTATCCGGAAACCATCACGTTCGAAAAGTGGCCGGCGATCTACGAGTTGTTCTCCACGGCGAATCCCAACGACCTGGCGAATGAGATCGTGCTCTACAACGTCAAGGTCGATCATGACGACAGCTGGGCCGAGCCCAACAACTCGCTGGCGACCGCGAAGTTCATCGACCTGCCGTTCAACTCGGGCAACAACAAGCAGTACACGGAGATCGAGCCCGCTGGCAACGACGTGGACTTCTATCGCTTCAACGGCCGCGCCGGCGATGCGTTCGTGGCGGAGATCCTGACGAGCGCGCTCGACACCGTCATCGTGCTCCTGGACGCCAACGGCAATGTTCTCGCGTTGGATGACGACGGCGGTGCTGGAGTGCTGTCGAGGATTGCAACGTTCCTGCCGAGCAAGGGCGTGTACTACCTCGGCGTCAGCACCTTCCCCT
>JBEVKA010000146.1:0-12178 GCA_040509855.1 Steroidobacter sp. | reverse complement strand
AAACTTGAGCCTTAAAAAACGGCCCGTATAATACCGCGTCTTCTCGGCACATCGTGCCAGCCTTCTAAAACGCTCCCATCGTCTAGAGGCCTAGGACGGGGCCCTCTCAAGGCCTAAACCGGGGTTCGAATCCCCGTGGGAGCGCCATCTCGCGCAGGCAGGAGTCCGGTTCGCCGCACTCCTGCCCTGCCAACTCCCGCCAAAGCACCCGATCGACCCGAAACAGCCGGTTGCGAGCCAGTTCCGTTGGCTTGCACGACTTTCTTGCATAATGCGCGCCTCTGAACCGGAGTCGACATGACGCCAGCGGATCGCCGCATCACGGAGTTGATCGATAAGTGGCTTACCAGTATCGAGCTGCATTTGCAGTACGTCGAGCTGAGCGACGCCGCCTATGCACGCGTTCAGCCGTGGCAGAAGCATGACCGTCCCACGCGCTGGGTGCTGGAGGTCGCGCGCCAGAAAGTGCTGGAGCTCAAACAGCAGTGCGAGACCCGTAAGGCCATGGGCGACGGTAAGTTCTCCGAGTCGCTGGAGCTGATGGGATTCCTGGCCAACCTGGTCGGCATTCAGCACATCCAGCGCTTCATTCCCCTGGCCGATCCGGCGAAACAGGATACGGCTTCCAGCACTAGCCAGACAGTTGAAGCGCCCACCGTGATTCGCGCAGCTGCACCCCGCGCGCGCGCCTCGTCGGCGGATGACCCGACCCGCGAAATGCCGCGACTGAAGGCTGTGCAGATCAAGCCCGACGTGCCAGTCGTCAACGAACCCGTGCCGGAAGTGATTTCGGAAGAGCTGATCTCCGCCGAGCCGCTGCCCGTGGCCGTCCCGGCGAGGTCGATTCCTTCCACGCGACCGGCGCCGAAGATCAATCCCGCCGCCGTTCAGCCGGCCAAACCCACGCCGAAACGCGCACCACCTTCGCCGCCGGCCGCGCCACCAAAACCGGCCGCGCCAGTGGATATGAACGGGAAAGTGCTTGCCGATGCTGTCCGGCTGCTGAAATGGGGCAAGTCATGGCATGAGTTGCCGGAGCTGATCGAGCGCATTGGCGAGCGGCCGCCGGCAGCGGAAATCCGCAAAGTTCTGCGCGCGAATAAGACCGAAATCGAAAAAGCGGCGCAGCAATAAGGTTTCGCAGGTTGCGAATCCTCACGCAGGTTTAGGGCGGGCAAAAAAAGAGGCCGGATCCTTATAAAAGAGATCCGGCCAACAGGGGGATTCGTTTGCGAGGTACGCCTTTATACTCAGGCGACCTTACAGATTCGTTGCAACTTTGATGCGATCTGGTGTCTATTCACCGCGATTCAAGCCGGTTCGCGTTTTTTCGCGGCGCCGCTGAATCATTTATCGCACTTATTTTGCGGTGCCAAAGATACCCCGGAATTGCACTTCCGACCAGCAGAAATTACCAAAGGCAGCCTTCGCCGCCGGAGAAGGCTCAATTACGACATTGTCATCCGCCAGGCCGGCCAATGACTTGAAAAGCCCTCGGCGACGGGAAAAAATCGCCGCCCGCTGACATCGCGGCCCCATGGCATAGTGGCGCGATAACACCAACGAGGCGCGCCCAAAAGGAGCCGAGCAGCGCCTCTGCATCGATATTTCATAACGACCCATCCGAACAGGGCAGTCGCACATGATAGAGATCAGGAATCTGTCGAAACGTTACGGCGCACTCACGGCCGTCAACGACATTTCTTTCAGCGTCGGCGCCGGTCAGGTGCTCGGCTTCCTCGGCCCCAACGGCGCCGGCAAGTCGACCACCATGAAAATGATAACGGGCTTCCTCACACCCACCGCCGGCAGCATCAGCGTGTGCGGTCACGACGTGGAGACCAGCCCGCTCGCTGCCAAGGCATGCATGGGCTACCTGCCCGAAGGCGCGCCGAGCTACGGCGAAATGACGGTGCGCGGCTTTCTCGAATTCATCGCCGAGATCCGCGGTCTCGACGCCGACAAGCGCAAGTCGCGGCTCGACGACGTCATCAACCGCCTGCAGCTGGGCAGCGTGCTCGAACAGATGATCGAAACGCTGTCGAAAGGTTTCAAACGCCGCGTCGGTCTGGCGCAGGCGCTGATTCACGATCCGCAGGTGCTGATCCTCGACGAGCCCACCGACGGTCTCGACCCCAATCAGAAGCACCAGGTGCGCGAGCTCATCAGCACGTTGGCCCAGGACAAGATCATCGTGATCTCGCCCCACATCCTCGAAGAGGTGGATGCGGTGTGCAATCGAGCCATCATCATCGCCAACGGCAAGCTGCTCGCCGACGACACACCCAAAGCACTCGCGAAGCGCGCGCCGAGCGGCCGCCTCGACGATGTGTTCCGTCAGATCACCACCACCCCCGCCGCGCAGGTGGCCCATGCATAACATCAAAGCAATCTTCCGCCGCGAGTTCAGCAGTTATTTCGCTACGCCACTGGCGCTGGTGTTCATCGTGTTCTTCCTGATCCTGGCGGCGGCGTTCGCCTTCCAGTTCGGCAACTTCTACGACCGCGGTCAATCCGACCTCGCGCCGTTCTTCAGCTATCACCCATGGCTGTATCTGTTCCTGATCCCGGCGATCTCGATGCGGTTGTGGGCCGAGGAGCGCAAGTCCGGCAGCATCGAACTGCTGATGACGCTGCCGGTCACGACCTGGCAAGCGGTCATCGGCAAGTATCTCGCTGCATGGGCATTCGCCGGCGTGGCACTCGCACTCACGTTCCCGATGTGGATCACGGTCAACTATCTCGGCGATCCCGACAACGGCGCGATCTTCGCGGGCTACATCGGCAGCTTCCTGATGGCCGGCGGGTTCCTCGCCATCGGCGCGTGCCTGTCGGCAGCGACGCGCAATCAGGTGATCGCGTTCATTTTCACCGTGGTGATCTGTTTCGCGTTCCTGCTGTCGGGCTTCCCGATGGTGCTGTCGCTGTTCGACGGCTGGGCGCCGCAGGCGGTGATCGACGCGATCGCCTCGCTGTCGTTCCTCACTCACTTCCAGTCGATCTCCAAGGGTGTGATCGACCTGCGTGACCTGCTCTATTTCGCGACCGTGATCGCTGTCTGGCTCGCCGCCAACTCGATCGTGCTCGACATGAAGAAGGCCGACTGACATGACGACAACTACACGCAAAACCTATGGCGCGACCGCGCTCGTGGCGCTCGCCCTGCTATTCATCGGCGTCACCATCCTCATCACCTTCGTACTGCGAGGCGCCCGCCTCGACCTGACGGAGAGCAATCTGTACTCGCTCGCGCCCGGCACGCAGCGGATCGTCAGCTCGCTGAAGGAGCCGGTGAACCTGTATTTCTTCTTCTCGCAGGACGCGAGCGCGCAATCGCCACAGCTGCGCGCGTACGCGCAACGCGTTCGCGAGTTGCTGGAAGAAATGTCACAACGCTCCAAAGGCCAGCTGCGCCTGACCGTCGTCGATCCGAAGCCGTTCTCGGAAGACGAAGATCGCGCAGCCGAGCACGGCCTCTCCGCCGTACCGCTCACACCGGGCGGTGACGCGATCTACTTCGGCCTCGCCGGCACCAACTCCACCGACGGCCGCGAAACCATCGGCCTGTTCCAGCCGGACAAGGAAGAATTCCTGGAGTACGACGTCGCGAGCCTGATCTATCGGCTCAGCAACGCCAAGCGCGCCACCGTCGGCTTGCTCTCGGGCCTGCCGGTGGACGCATCGTTCGATCAGCGCACCGGCCAGATGCAACCGGGCTGGGCCAGCATCGCGCAGTTGCGTGAGCTGCTCGAACTCCGTTCGTTGCAATCCGACGGCGCGGATATTCCCGCCGACATCGGCGTACTGATGGTCGTGCATCCGAAAGAACTGTCGCCGCAAGCGTTGTATTCGATCGATCAGTTCGTCATGCGCGGCGGCAAGCTCATCGCGTTCATGGATCCGCAATCCGAGAACGACAACGCCGGCGCGCAGATGGGCATGCCGCCGATGGGCGGTCGCTCCTCGACGCTCGGTCCGCTGCTCGATACGTGGGGCGTGCAGTTCGATCCCAATCAAATCGTCGGCGACCGCGATCTCGGCCTGACCGTGTCGCTGCAGCAGGGCCAGCCTCCGTCGCAGCACATCGCCATCATCGGCTTCAATCGCGGCAGCATGGATCCGAAGGACGTGACGGTGTCGGCACTCGACAGCATCAATGTGATGACCGCCGGCGCGCTGTCGAAGAAAGAAGGCGCGACCATCGAGTTCGAACCGCTGATTCAATCGAGCGCCAACGCAGCCCTGATCCCGGCCGCCAAGTTGATGTTCCTGCCGGACAGCCAGTCACTGCTCGAAGGTTTCAAGGCGAGCGGCCAGCGCTACGCTATCGCGGCCCGCATTCACGGCAAGTTGAAGTCGGCGTTTCCTAACGGCAAGCCCGGTGCGGAAGGCGCGGCCGGTCAGCATCTGACCGAAACCAAGGACAACGCCAACGTCATCCTGGTCGCGGACACCGACATGCTCGCCGACCCGCTGTGGGTGCGCACACAGAATGTGTTCGGCCAGCGCTTCGCGGTCGCCTGGGCAAACAACGGCGACTTCATCTCGAATTCGGTCGACAACCTGGCGGGCAGCGCCGATCTCATCAGCGTGCGCGGCCGGCAAAGTTTCTTCCGCCCGTTCACCAAGGTGGAAGAACTGCGTCGCCAGGCCGGCGATCAGCTGCGCGCCAAGGAAAAGGAACTGGATCAGGAGCTGAAAGACACCGAACAGAAACTGTCGCAGCTCGAAGCCGGTCGCGGCAATCAAGCGTCGTTCTCCATGTCGCCCGAGCAGGAAGCCGAGGTCGAACGCTTCACGCAGCAGCGCGTGCGCATTCGCAAGGAACTGCGCGAGACGCGTCGCAGCCTCGACGAAGAAATCGAAAAGCTCGGCACGCGCATCAAAGCGATCAACATCGCGCTGGTGCCCGCCCTCATCGCCATCGGCGCCATTTTCCTCGCGGTCGTTCGTCGTCGCCGGCTCCGTGCCGGCCGCGCCGCCGCTCACACCGGTTGAGGATATTCAAGTCATGACTCCGCGAAAGCTGTTGATTCTCGCCATCGTCGCTGTCGTCGCCGTCGGCGGCGGCATCTGGCTGGCCGGGCGGCAGGCGTCGACCACATCGGGCGACACCGCCGTTTTATATCCAGACCTGAAGAAAGAACTCGACGCCATCACCGCCATCCGCGTCGTCAAGGCCGGTGGCGCGACTGCCGTCGAGTTGAAACGCGGCGAGTCGGGATGGACCGTCAGCGAACGGTCCAACTATCCGGCCGATGACGCCAAGCTGCGCAAGCTCGTCACCAACATCGCCGAGGCCAAGCTGCTCGAAGAGAAGACCTCGACCGTCGAGAACTATCCGACGCTCGGCGTGGAAGACATCAGCAGCGATGGCGCCGGCGGCATGCAGGTCGAGATCGACGGTCCCAAGCAGCCGGTGAAGCTGATCGTCGGCAAGCAGGCGACCGGCGCGCAATCGCATTACGTGCGTCGTGCTGGCGAGCCGAAGAGCTGGTTGATAAACAAGGACGTCGATACATCCGCTTCGCCCGATCAGTGGCTGCGTAAAAACATCCTGGATGTTTCGGCTGATCGAGTTCAGTCGGCCGAAGTCACCGTCGCTGGCGCGAAGCCCTACTCGGCGCTGAAGAAAACCCGCGCCGACGCGGACTTCACTGTCGAAGGTCTGCCCAAAGGCAAGGAGCTCAGCTCCCCTTCCGCCGCCGACAGCTTCGCTTCCTCGCTGTCCGGCCTGACGCTCACCGACGTGCAACCCGTGACTGCCGTCACCGGCGAGCCGAACGCACGCGCGACGCTCAAAACATTCGATGGTTTGATCGCTGAAGCTTCGGGTTGGAAGAAGGACGACAAGCACTACCTCGCGCTCAAGACGTCCTTCGATGCCGCTCAAGCCGAGCGCTTCAAAGTTGCGACGGCGGAGGCGGAGAAGAAAGACGCTGCTGCCGAGCCTGGGAAAGCCGACGAGAAGAAAGCTGACGCCGCCAACAGCGAAGGCGCTCCTCCGGCTGCCGACAAAGCTGCCGCTCCTGCGGCCGCGAAGTTGAACGTGGAGGAAGAAGCCAGCAAGGCGAATGCGCTGGCCACCGGTTGGGTTTATGAGATCCCGGCGTACAAGTACGACGCGATCTTCAAGCCGGTGGACGAGCTGATTAAGAAATAAACGTTGGATTGCGCTCGGCCTCGGGTGCCGAGGCCGGGCGCATCATCTCTTCTTCGGCAGCACGACCACGCGCGTGCCCGTCCACCGATCCGGCCAGGCCAACCGCTCGCGATCGATCCAGATCCACCAGTAGCCGACGCCTGCCAGGCACAGCGAAACAGTCGCGGCGCCCATGCGCTTCAAAACATCGACCCAGCCGAGCAGGCTGCCATCCACCCGCTGCAATCGCAGCCGCCATGCCGTCATGCCGAGTGTCTGGCCACGACGCGTCCAGAACACGCCGAAGAACAGCACCACGACCACCAGCAGCAATAATTGATAGGCGTATTCCCAAGCGCCGAACCGCTCGCTGGTGATTGCCTCGCCGTCCGTGATCGGCAACAGCACCGCCGTGACCACCATCATCAGCGCGATCACCAGCAACAAGTCATAGAACATCGCGCCGAGGCGACGCAGGACGCCCGCGCTCGGCGGCGCTGCGGATGAATCTTCGCTCATATCAACGAACGCGTGAGACGGCGATAGTCGTGATGATCGCCAATAGAGCAGTAGGCAGCCAGGCGACTGCCAGCGGAGGCATGTTGAACACCTCGCCACCGCTCTCCAGCATCTTTGCCATCCGGAAGAACACGACGCCGATCATGATGCCGACCACGGTGCGTGCGCCGGTGCCCGTCGATCGCATCGGGCCGAACGCGAACGGCACTGCCAACACCACGATGATCGCGACTGCCACGGTGCGTGCGATGCGCGCCCAGAATGCAGTTTCATAACTGCGCGAATCCAAGCCGTTGGATCGCAAATGCTGAATGTAGCTGTACAACCCGGACGCTGGCAGCGACTCCGGATCCAGCACCGCGAGCCCGAGGAACTCCGGCGACAGGCGCGTCTGTAATTCCGTCGTCTCATTCTTGCTGAGCGCGACGCGCTCATCGCCGATAGTCGACTGGACGTAATTCCCCAGGCGCCAGAGATTGCTCTTGTCGATGCTCGCATCCCGCGCATGACCGACGCTGCGCAGCCGGCGCTGAGCATCGAAGCTGAAGACATACACGCCGCCATAGCGATTGTCCGCCGACTGCTGCCGGACGGAGATAATCATGTCGCCATCCTTGGCCCAGGCGCTGCGATTGCCGGCCATGCTGTAGTCGTTGAACTTGGCGAATGTTTTCAACTGCCGGCCGTACTGTTCCATCGGCGGCGCGATCCACTCGCCGAGCACGCCGGTGAAGACCATGAGGATCAGACCCGCGCCCGCCGTCCACGCGGCGATACGCATGGTCGATACACCAGCAGCGCGCACGACGATCAACTCCAACGTGCGCGCCAGATTGCCCAACGCCAACAGCGCACCGATCAGCGCCGCGATCGGCAGCAAGTCGAATGCGTACTTGGGCAGCGTCAAGCCGACGTACATGAACGCATCGACGACCGAGAACGTGCCGACGCCGATGTCGTCCTGCTGCGTGATGAATAGATACAAACCGCTCAATGCCAGCAGCACCAGCATCACCAGCGCGGTGTTGCCGAGCACGGCGCGAATCACATACCGGGACAATAGCGTCATGTCTGCACCCTCACGATCTTGGCGCGGAACGGGCTTTCCTTGGACAGCAGCCACAGCCCGATACCGATCGCCACCAGATGCACCCACCCCATGCCCACCCATTCGGGCACCGAGCCGCCTTCGATCCACGCGCGGCCCGCCGCGAGCAGTTGCGAATAGATGAAATAGAACAGGATGGCGATGCCGATGCGGCCGAAGCGTCCTTGCCGCGGTCGCAGTCGAGCGAGCGGCACCGCCACCAGCATCAATATCATCGCCATGACCGGCGTAGAGATTCGCCACTGCAGTTCGGCGCGATCGCGTGGATCGCTCGACTCGAGCAACTCGCTGGTCGGTTTCATGCCGGCTTTGCCGGCACGGCCGCTCAGCTCGCCCAATCGAATCGGATAACCGCCCTCGGCGAATTGAGTGATCTGCCACTCGCCCTCGCCCGGCACACCTTTGTAGTGCTCGCCGTCGTACAAGACGAACATCTGATCCGCCTGCCCCGCGCCCCGCTGCTCGGCGCGTGTGGCGACCCAGATCTCCAACTCGCCATTGCTTTGTGAATCCTCACGGCGATCCACGAACACGTTGACGTTGTGCAAGATGCCGTTGTCATCGACTCGCTCGGCGTAGAACACCACGTTGCCGCCGCCGAAGGTGCGGAACCGGCCCGGCTCCAGCAAGCCGAACTGCGCATCCTGCAAAGCCTCGGTGCGAATCTGCTGTGCCCGGGCGGACGCGGCGGGAATAGCCCAGAACGACAGCCACACCAGCAGCGCGGCGATCACGGCTCCCAGATAGGCAATCGGCCGATACAATCCCGACGGGCCGACGCCGCACGATTGAATCGCGGCCATTTCGCTCTCGTGATACATGCGACCCAGCGCCAGCATGATGGCCAGGAAGAAACCGATCGGCACGATGACGGTGAGATAACCGGCCGAGGTGAGGCCGATCAGCGAAAGCACGACGGTGCGTGGAAAATCGTTGGCGGCCGCTTGCGACAGCACGCGAGCGAGCTGATTGGACAGCAGGATCACCAGCAGCACGCCGGTCACCGCAAGCCAGGTTTCTGCCACCTCCCTGAGGAGGTATCGATCCAATGTGCGCAATTTAAATCCATATCTATGATCGAAAGCGGCCGAGGCCCTTTCGATACGGCCGGCGAAAAGTGTGATTTTCGCCGGCCTACCCTCGCGTCCCGCGGGTCGAGGTCCGCCGGGAATGGAGTAGACTACCGCCCTTTTGCGAGGAAGGTTCATGGAATTTTTCGTCAGCACCGCCTCACCCTCCCGTCAGCGCACCGAGTGCGCCATCGTCGGCGTTTACGACAAGGGCGTGCTGTCGGCCGCCGCCGAAGAACTGGATGGTCGCATCGGCGGCCGCATCGCCCGACTCGTCAAACGGGGCGATCTGCGCGGCAAGACCGGCGATGCAGTGCTGCTCTCCGATCTCACCGGCGCACCGTGCGAGCGAGTGATCGTGCTCGGCCTCGGCACGCGCGGAGCCTTCAAGCGCAAGCAATATCGCAAAGCTCTCGCCAGCGCGCTCGCGATGCTTGCTCGCACCGGCGCCAAGGACGCGGTGAGCTATCTCGGCCTGGACGAAATCGCCGATGCCGACGCGTATCAGCAGGGCCGCATCGCCGTCGAAGCCGTGGCGGCTTCGCAATACCGCATCCCCGATCACAAGACCTCCGCTAAAAAACCCAAACCGGCGCTGACTCAATTCGGCATCGCTGTCGCCGAGCGTGGCAACAAGACTCAGGCCGAGCGTGGCATCGCGCACGGCCAGGGCATCGTCGGCGGCATGGCGCTGATGCGCGATCTCGCCAATCAACCCGCCAATGTCTGTACGCCGGGCTACCTGGCACGCACCGCGAAGAATCTGGCGCGCGATTACAAGAAGCTCAACGTGCGTGTCTTGAACGAGGCCGACTGCAAACGGCTCGGCATGGGGTCCTTCCTGTCCGTCACCGAGGGCACCGAGGAGCCGGCGTATCTGATCGTGTTCGAGTACTACGGCGCGGAGCGCTCCAAGGCCCCGACGGTGCTGGTCGGCAAGGGCGTCACGTTCGACACCGGTGGTATTTCGTTGAAACCGCCCGCTCAGATGGACGAAATGAAATTCGACATGAGCGGCGCCGCCAGCGTGTTCGGCACCCTGAAGGCGGTGCTGGACCTGGAATTGCCGCTCAACGTCATCGGCATCGTGCCGGCGTGCGAAAACATGCCCAGCGGCACTGCCACCAAACCGGGCGACATTGTTAAAAGCATGTCGGGCCAGACCATCGAAGTGCTCAACACCGACGCCGAAGGCCGCCTGATCCTGTGCGACGCCATCACCTATTCGCGCCGTTACAAGCCCGAGGTGGTGATCGACATCGCGACGCTCACCGGCGCGTGCGTGGTGGCGCTGGGCAATCATCTGACCGGCCTGTTCAGCAACGACGAGGAGCTCTCGAACCAGCTCAAACAAGCCGGCGAACGTGCCGACGACCGCGCCTGGCCCATGCCCATGGGCGAGGAATACGGCGATCAGCTCAAGAGCAACTTCGCCGACTTCGCCAACGTGGCGGGTCGCGAAGGTGGCGCAATCACGGCGGCATGCTTCCTCGGCAAGTTCACCGATGGCCTGCGCTGGGCGCATCTGGATATCGCCGGCGTGGCGTATCAGGGCGGCGCGAACAAAGGCAGCACGGGCCGACCGGTGCCGCTGCTGGTCGATTACCTGCTCAATAAGTGAGATCGGTTTTGTGAGCCGAGTGGATTTCTACATCCTCTCCGAGGAAGGTCCGGACGCCCGCCTGCGCTACGCGTGCAGGCTGGCGGAACGTGCCGTCGAACAGGGCTGCCTGGTATATCTGCACGGGCTCGACGTGCAGAAACTCGACGACATGCTGTGGACCTTCAACGACCGCAGCTTCCTGCCGCATGAAATATACAAAGGCCAGCCGGCCTCGCACGAGCGCGTCAAGATCATGCTCGGCGCCGAGCCCGGCCCGGCCTCGCATCGCGACCTGCTCATCAATCTCATGGAAACGCTGCCGGCCGAGCTCGAGCCCTACGCGCGCATCGCCGAGATCGTGGACGCCGATCCGGAACGTAAACGCACCGCCCGCGAACGATACAAACAATATCGCGAGCGCGGCTGCGCGCTCGAATCTCACAACCTATAGCGAGCGGATCAGCGCAAGTATCCCGCGTGATCGACAGCCACACCCGGCGCGCCACGCTGTAGCGCCTCGCGCCGGAAGTCCGGCAGCGTCTGTTTTTGCAGCGTCTGGTGATCGACGTGCACGTACACGGTCTCGACAGTCGCGATCACGCTCTCCTGACCCGCGATGCGAAACTCGCAGGCCAGCGTGAACGACGTGTTGCCGAAGTGCCGCGCCTCGACTGAAATCTCCAGCACATCGTCATAGCGAGCCGGCGCGCGCCACTGCGTGGTCTGCTTGACGAGCTGCACGTCGAATTCGCCCGTTTTCATTTCCGGGCCGAAGCCGATCGCACGAATGAACTCCGCCACCGCGACGTCGGTGTATTCGCCATAGCGCGAATTGAACACGACCTGCTGCGCGTCGCATTCGCAGTAACGCGTGCGCAAGTAATGAACGAAAGGTCGGGAAGACATGGGACCTCGGGCAGGTTGGATCGCGAAACCCAAGCTTAGCTACGAAACCGTGTCACAGTATGGCTTCAATACTTCCGCCATCCACGACATGAATTCCTGCACGCGGCGGGAAAGATTTCTTCGCTGCGCGTATACGAGCGAGACCGGCATGGGCTCGGCTCGCAGCTCGGGCGCGACTTCGACCAGCCGACCCGCCGCGATCAAATGCCGCACACCAGCCGCCGGCGCTTGAACGATCCCGAGCCCTTGCAGACAGCTTTCCTGATACGCCTCCGAGCTGTTCACGGTAATCACACCGGGCATGTCGATGGTGCGATAGGCCTCGCCGTCGTGATATTCGAAACCCATCGAGCGACTGCCGAACGTGCCGACGTAATGAATCAATTGATGATTCGCGAGATCGTCCAGCGTGCGCGGCATGCCATGAGTGCGCACGTACTCGGGGCTGGCGCAATTCATGATGGAGAGCACGCCGAGCGGGCGCAGGATGAGGCTGGAATCCTCCAACGCGCCGATACGCAGCACGCAATCGAATCCTTCGCGAATCAAATCCACTTTGCGATCGGTGCAACTGAGCTCGATCTCCAGCAACGGATGCTGACGTAAGAACTCCGGCAGCCGCGGAATAATCATGTTTCGCGCCACGCCGGTCGGCATGTCGACGCGCAGCCGGCCTCGCAACGACTGCGGCCGCTGCTGAAACATCGAGCGCAGTTCATCCATGTCCGCGAGCAGATCCTTGCAGCGCTCGTAGCAGGCACGCCCGTCCAAGGTCATTTGCACTTTGCGAGTCGTCCGGTGCAGCAGCTGTGTGCCGAACTCGCTTTCCA
>JBEVKA010000145.1:0-5706 GCA_040509855.1 Steroidobacter sp. | reverse complement strand
CCACGCTCGCGCCGCGCACGCGCAGCCGCCCTTCATGATCGCGCTGTTCGGGCAGCGGCGCGCCTTCCTCGTTGGTGAGCAGCAGGTCGATGCCGAGCGGCGGGCGCCCCGATTGGGCGGCCCGGCGCACCGGAGCCGAGGCCGGAGTGACGGTGCCCAGCGGCGACAGCTCGGTCATGCCCCAGCTGGTCTGGATGCTCACGCCGAGGCGCCGCTCCAGCCGGTCCATCAGCGCCTGCGGCACCGACGATCCGCCGATCATGATCCGCTCGAGCGAAGGCAGATCGCCGCCGACCCGATCGAGATGGTCGGCGAGCCCGAGCCAGACGGTGACCACGCCGGTTGCCACCGTGACTTGCTCGGCATTGATGAGATTCGCGAGACTCGCGCCATCCTGATGGCGGCCGGGAAATACCAGCTTGGCTCCGACCGCTGGTCCCGAAAAAGGAAAGCCCCAGCCGTTGGCATGAAACATCGGCACCGCGACCAGTACCGAGTCGCGTGACGTCAGGCCGCTCACGTCCGCTTGCAGTTGATGAATCGTATGCAGATAGTTTGAGCGGTGAGTGTAGGTCACCCCTTTAGGCATCCCCGTGGTGCCGGACGTGAAACACAGACCGGCCGGCGTGTGCTCGCCGAACTCGCCCCACGCCACGGCGTGACCCCGTTGCTCGATCAGATCTTCATATCGCCACACGTGCGCGTGACCACAGTTCGGCAGCGACATTTCTGCGCCGGGCTCGTCGAGCACCACCACATGTTCGATGCTCGGGCACAGCGGCACCAGTTTCTCGGCCAGCGAGGTGAGATCGGGACTGATGGCCAGCACGCGATTGGTGGCTTGATGAATCATCCCAGCCAGATGCGTATGTGACAGGCGCGGATTGAGCGTGTGACACACGACCCCAACTCCCATCGCGCCATACCAGCATTCCATGTGCGTCTGGCTGTTCCAGGCCAGCACGCCGAGATGGTCGCCTTGCCTGAGGCCGAGCGAACGGAGCGCGCCCGACAAACGACAGCTGCGATTTTTCATCGCGGAATAGGTGACTCGGGTGCTGATTCCGCCGCTGCCGCTCGTCACCACTTCGGTGGCGCCGTGCCACTTGGCCGCATGATCGAGAAAGCGGTCCAGCGTGAGTTCGTAAGATTGCATCGCGCCCCAGGCAGGGGGCTCGTCACGCAGGCGAGATATTTCCATTATCCCTCTACTTTTTCTTCCTGGCCGCCGTGCGCTGCTGGCAGATGGCGTGAAAGCCCGCCGCCATGAACGTGGCCATGTGTTTCCTGATCGAATCGAAATCCGAGGACGAGCATAGCCCGTGGGACAGTTCGTCGAGTCGACCGGTGCGTGCCATGTTGTGCGTCATCGCGCCGGAGACGAAGTGATAACCCCAGAAGATGGTTTCCTCGTCGCAACCCGGCATCGCCTTCTTGAGCAGATCGATCAGCGCCAGCACCACCGGGTTGAAGTACTTGGTCATCTTCTCGGCGCCCCAGCCTGCTGCGCTGTTGGCCTGCGCGGCGATCTTGCCGAACGCCGCCCATTGCTCCGGATCTTCCAGCTGCACGTTCAAGTCGGTATCTATCCAGGCATGCAGTGCGCCTTCCACTGTGACGTTGGCGCCCGCCTGCTCGGCGTAACGTCGCATCGCTTCGAGTCGATTGCGCGCGGAGACTGGTGCTCGCCGCGCCCAAACCGCTTCGAAAATGCTTTCCTTGCCTTTGTAGTGGTAATGAATCAGCGTCGAGCTGATGCCGACGCGTGCCGCCACGTCCTTCAACGTGACGCCGTGATAACCGAACTCGGCGAACAGCTGTTCGGCGGCGTCGAGAATGCGTGCTATGGACGCTTCTCGAACGCGCGCCTTGTGGTCTGGAACACGGGTGCGGCGCGGGGCGGCCGCGCTTTTCAGCGCTGCTTTTTTGACGGTGCTCATTGGGCCGCAGGCTGCCGACATATCAGAGTCTCGTCAACGCCCCTGACGTCAAATTAAAACTGATATTCAACCCGCATGCCGTACGTCCTCGGCCGCAGGATGGAGTAGCGGCTGTCGACGAAGGATTCGGGATGGATGTACACCACACCGTCGTTGTTGCCGAGGTTCTCGACGTACAGCGTCGCCGTCAGTTTGTCCAAGCCGATACCGGTCTGCAGGTTGACGTAGCTGTACGCGTCGGTTTGATCGTACAGCGGGCTGCGATTGCGGGTGCCCGGCGAGTTGGGGAAGCCGTTGGGGAACGAGCCGACGTATTGAAGCTGGAAGCTGCTGAAGCCAGTGAGCGTGCCACCGAGCTTGTAGCTGTATGTACCGAAGAACGATCCCTGCTGGCGCGGCGACGCGAGGCGCGCTTCGTCCACCGCTCCGGAGATCACGGCTTCCTGGTCGGAGAGCTCCGTCACTTTGGCTTCGTTGAGCGAACCATTCAATCCCAGCACCAACCCCCGCAGTGGCGCGACGCTGATTTCCGCCTCCAATCCCTGGCTCTTGGCGCGCCCGACATTGGTCGCGAACTGCACCGAATCCGAGGGGCGGTTGGCCTGCACCTGGATGTTCTTCCAATCGATGTAATAGACGGCGAGGTTGGTGGTCACTTTGCCGTCCAGCCAGCGTCCCTTCAGGCCGATCTCATAGTTGGTGAGATCGTCCGAGCCCGCGCCGCTGGGTATGACCAGATCGTTCGGGTTGACGATACTGACGCTGCCGGCGCGCGCGTTGTAGACCGGCGTGCGATAACCCGTCGACACCGTGACGAAGGTCATCAAGTCGCCTGAAGGCTCGTAGCTCAGACTCGCTTTCCACGATGTCTTTTCCGCGGAGGGGTAGCGCGTCTTGGTCGCGACGGTCGGCACGAGAGGCAGCGGCCCGCGGATGTTGAACAGCGCATTGGTGAAATAGGCCGAGTTGAAGCCGGCGTCGGTTTCCAGCGTTCCGCCGTATTTCCCGTAGCGCAGGCCACCGGTGAGCGCGAATTTTTCCGAGAGGTGATAAGTGAGCTCGCCGAAGCCCGCAAGCTCGTACGTGCGCGTGTCACTGCCGAAGCTATTGAAGGTTGCATCGGCCGGCAGTCCGGTGATGCCGCGCGCCGCGAGGAATTCCGGTGTCGACTGCTGTTTGCCGACGATATCGGTATCACGGTGCAGATAGAAACCGCCGACCACCCAATCGAATGCGTCACCCGCCTCGGATACGAGCCGCGTCTCTTGGACGAATGTTTTCGCCCGGTACACGTCATCGAGATAGAACGGAATGCGCCGCTGGAATGTGCCGGCGAGGTCGACGACGAAAAAGCCGTCGGCGATGGAATAGGTCGACGAGTTGGTCAGCGCCGCGCCGTCGAACCGGTAGTCGATCGTCGCGTTGTAGATCTTCGTTTCCGAGGTGTACAGATCGGGCCGCGTGGAATAGCGCTTGCGTTCGCCCATCGTTGGGTTGGTCATCGAAGCATCCTGCGGATCGCTGTCCTCATAAGAGCCCAGCAGCTTGACGCTCAATCGATCGGTGGGCTGCCACATCAGCACCGCGCGCCCGCCGGAGTCGTCGAGCGAATTGGAGTTCTTGACGCCAGTGCCGACGTTGTCGATGTAGCCTTCTTCATCACGGTGAAAACCGACCACGCGCAGCGCGAGCGTGTTCTCGATCAGAGGAATATTGACCATTGCGTTATAGCGCTGGCGCATGCCGCCGCCGTCAGGCGTATGGCCGATGTCGAGCAGGGCGGAGACATCGTAGTTCGCAAGGTCGGGACTCTTGGTCAGGATGCGCAGCGCGCCGGAAAGCGAGCCGGATCCGAACAATGTTCCCTGCGGTCCGCGCAGGAATTCGACGCGTTCGACGTCATATAGATTCGGATTGAGCGTCACCGTGTTGCCGATGGTGCTCAGGGGCAGCTCATCGAGATAAATGGTGGTGGTGGTCTGCAGTCCCGCGCCCCAACCATTCGTCGAAATGCCGCGCGCGGTGAGGCGGACATTGTTGTCGCTGGCCACGTTGAGCACGGCGCCCGGTGTTTCTCGCGCGATACCTTCGTAACCGACGATGCCTTTTTGCGTCAGCTCTTCCTGTGAGAAGGCGGTGATGCTCAGTGGCACGTCCTGCAGGCGTTCGCTGCGGCGAGTTGCGGTGACGACGATTTCTTCCAAAGCATTGGCGTCCGCCGGATTTCCTGCGGGCGTCGGACGGGTCTGCGCGGCAGCGGGAGCCGCCGCAACGAGCGCAATCAGCGCCATCGTGTAATCCAAACGGTTCATATCTCCCCCTGTTTACGGCTGCGTCTTGCTGACGCTTTGTGTCTCGATCGGCGAGACGGTCGCTCGCCATGGTCAAGAGATAACATTGACTGACTCGGCAGTCAATATTAAGGTCGAGGCCAAAGAGGGGCTGTTGGGGGGATGGTTCGCAGGTGTCTTCGCTCGTTCTGTCACGTCGTGATGTGGAATTCCTGTTGTTCGAGTGGCTCGATGTCGCGCGTCTGATCGAGCGCGCGCCGTTCGCCGAACATTCGCGCCAGACCTTCGACGCCACGCTCGATATTTATTCCGAGATCGCGCACGCGGAGTTCGCTCCCCATAACAAGCAGGTGGACCGCGAACCGCCACGCTTGGTCGGTGAGGATGTGCAGGCTGCGCCCGAGCAGCGTTCCGCCTTGCAAGCATTTGCCGCGGCAGGATTACTTGCGGCTTGCCAGGATGAAACATTCGGCGGCATGCGCCTGCCTTATGTCGTCGAGCGCGCCGGCCTCGCGTTCGTTCTCGCAGCCTGTCCCACCACGGCCGCGTATGCTTTTCTCACGATCGCCAACGCCAATCTGCTGCTGACTTATGGGTCGCCCTCGCAGATCGATCGTTTCGTGCGTCCCATGCTGGAGGGGCGCTGGACGGGCACGATGTGCCTGTCGGAACCGCACGCGGGTTCATCGCTGGCCGACATCACCACGCGCGCGGAGCGCCAGCCGGATGGAACCTATCGACTGATAGGAAACAAGATGTGGATCTCGGGCGGCGATCACGATCTCGCCGACAACATCGTTCACCTGGTGCTTGCCAAAGTCCCCGATGAGCGCGGCGTGCTTCGTCCTGGAGTGGCTGGGATCTCGCTATTCATCGTGCCCAAGCACACCGTCGGACGGGACGGCGAGACCGGCGCGCGCAACGACGTCGTCGTCGCCGGCCTGAACCACAAGATGGGATATCGCGGCACCTCGAACTGTCTGCTGAATTTCGGCGAAGGCCGGCATCAGCCTGGAGATCGCGCAGGAGCGATTGGCGAACTCGTTGGCGAGGAAGGTCGCGGACTCGCTTATATGTTTCAAATGATGAACGAGGCTCGAATCACGGTGGGCCTCGGCGCGGCCGCGATCGGCTACACGGGATATCTGCACGCGGTCGACTATGCTCGCAATCGATATCAGGGGCGACTGCCGGGGCAACGGGATCCGGAATTGCCGCCGGTGCGGCTCATCGATCATGCCGACGTTCGCAGAATGCTTCTCGCACAGAAGGCCTTCGTCGAAGGAGCGTTGGCACTGGTGTTGTTCTCTGCGTTGCTTGTCGATGAGACCCACACCGCGCCTGCAGAGGATGCTCGGCGTGCGCATCAGCTGCTCGAGTTGCTGACGCCGGTGTCCAAGAGCTGGCCTTCCAAGTGGGGCCTGGCCGCGAACGATCTGGCGATCCAGATTCACGGCGGCTATGGCTACACCCAG
>JBEVKA010000144.1:0-4588 GCA_040509855.1 Steroidobacter sp. | reverse complement strand
GCGCCCGGACGACGGATGCCCGCAGTCGCTTGCGTCACTGCCTTGAACATCGCCATGTAGTTGTCGATCCAATGCAGGTTGGTGCGATAGGGAAAGCCGGTTCCGATCAGCGCACGCTCCAGGCCGATGTGTGGACTCACTCGAATGCGGCGTCCGTCGAGCTGCGCACCTTCGCCACGCGAAGCCGTGAACAACTCCTGTCGCAGCGGATCGTATACAACCGCATGTTCCATGCGTCCCCGACGCTGCACGCCGATGGAAACGGCGAACTGCGGAAAGCCATGCAGGAAGTTGGTGGTGCCGTCGAGCGGATCGATGATCCACACGAATTCGCTATCGGCGGAGCCGCCATGCGCGCCGCTTTCCTCGGCGAGGAAGGCGTGATCGGGATAGCTCTTGCGCACCGTCTCGATGATTTCCATCTCGGCCTGGGTATCGATCTCCGAGACGAAATCGTTCTGCCCCTTCTGGCGAATCTCCAGGCGATGCACGCGGTTCATGCCTCGGACGATGACTTCACCGGCGCGGCGGGCGGCGCGGACGGCAATATTGAGCAAAGGCTGCATGGAACAGGAAACCTCGACAACTGAGCTATTGAACTGGCGGGGGCAGGCGGTGGTAAAGAGCGCAAGGTCGGGCGGGAATGCCGCGGACCTTGGAAGAGGGCGCTAGAATACCCCACTTACGATGAGTATTCGTGTCGTCCTGGTCGAACCCAATCACCCCGGCAACATCGGCGCGGTGGCTCGCGCCATGAAAAACATGGGGCTGAGCGCGCTGCATCTGGTGCGGCCGAAGGCATTTCCGCATGCGGAGGCCACTGCGCGCGCGTCTGGTGCAGACGACGTGCTCGACGCCGCCCGCGTACATGAGGATTTTGCGGACGCCATCGCAGATTGCGGCCTCGTGGTTGGCACCAGCGCACGCCAGCGGCATTTGCCCTGGGATCTGGTCGAGCCGCGCGAATGCGCCCAAGACATCGCTTCGGCGGCACAGGTTGGCAATGTGGCCGTGGTATTCGGCTCCGAGAAATACGGTCTGTCGAACGACGACCTGGCTCGTTGCAATCGACTCGTGACCATTCCTACGGCGACCGAGTACGCGTCGCTGAATCTCGGCATGGCGGTGCAAGTCATCGCTTATGAGCTGTGGCTGGCGAGGCGTGCTGGCGCGCCGGCATCTCCGCCGCCCGAGGTGCCGTTCGCCACGGCGGAGGAGATGGTGCGCTTGTATGAACATTTCGAGCGCGTGCTGGAGGAGATCGACTTTCGCGATCGCACCGGCGGCGGTCATCTCATGGCACGCATCCGGCGGCTGTTCAACCGCGCGCGGCTGGATCAAAACGAAATGAACATTCTTCGTGGCATTCTCACCGCCGTGCAGGCACGTCGCCGCACGGCGGGCAAATCTGTTTCATCATGAATTCCGCTCAGTCAAAACCCTCCATCGTTTATCTCGACTACGCCGCCACCACGCCCGTCGATCCTCGCGTGGCTGATGCGATGATCGAATGTCTGCGTGCCGATGGCGCGCACGGCAATCCCGCTTCGATGGGGCACGATGTCGGCCGTCGCGCGCGTGCCTTGGTCGAAAAGGCCAGGCAGCAAGTGGCTTCGTCGATCGGCGCCCGGCCCGAATGTATCGTCTGGACGTCGGGTGCGACCGAGTCGGACAACCTCGCGATTTTCGGCGTCGCGCGTTTTCATGCGGATCGCGGCCGACACGTCATCACGGCACGCACCGAGCACAAAGCGGTTCTCGATCCATTCAAACAACTCGAGCGCGAAGGATTCGAGGTCACCTGGCTCAAGCCGGACGCGGACGGGATCGTGCATCCCGAGCAAGTGCGCGAAGCACTGCGACCGGACACGCAACTAGTCTCGCTCATGCATGTGAATAACGAAACGGGCGTGATTCAGGATGTCGCCGCGATCGGCGCGATATGCCGCGAACGTGGCGTCGCATTTCATGTCGATGCCGCGCAGAGCGCGGGCAAGTTGCCGCTCAACGTCGAGACGATGAACATCGATCTGTTGTCGCTCACCGCGCACAAGAGTTACGGCCCCAAGGGCGTCGGGGCTTTGTATGTACGACGCAAGCCGCCGCTGGGATTGCGCCCATTGTTTTATGGCGGCGGGCAGGAAATGGGGTTGCGTTCGGGCACCTTGCCGACACATCAGATCGTCGGCATGGGCCTGGCGTTCGAGCTGGGCGAGCGTGATCGCGAAGAAGACGTCGTGCGCATCGGCGAGCTGCGTGACCGCTTGTGGCAAGGCTTGTCCGCATTGGGTGGCGTCGAGTTGAACGGTCACGCCCAGCAGCGCGTGTGCGGTGTGTTGAATGTTTGTTTCCACAACGTCGAAGGCGAGAGTCTGCGTTTCGGGTTGCGTGACCTGGCGGTGTCGTCGGGCTCGGCGTGCGCCTCGGGTTCCGATGAAGCATCGTATGTATTGCGAGCGTTGGGACGTAGCGATCAGCTGGCGCAAAGCTCGATTCGTTTCAGTCTCGGTCGTTTCACCACCGAGCAGGATGTCGATCGCGCGATCGCATCCGTCACGCGCGAAGTGACGCGCCTGCGCGCGCTGTCGCCAGCTCCGTTCAAGGATTGCGACGAGTGAGCGCGCGTCATGGAACCTGAATATTCCCAGGCCGTCATCGACCACTTCCGACAGCCACGCAACGGCGGGCACTGGGAGGGGGGCGAGGGTGTCGTCAAAGGCGTGGCCGGCAGCGTCGCGCAGGGCACGATGTTCGCTTTGAGTGCGCGCGTGGCCGGGAATCGAATCGAAGCGGTGCGGTTCGAGGCCTATGGCTGTCCCCACTGCATCGCCGCCGGCTCCTGGTTGAGTGAACGGCTGGTCGGGCTGACCCGCGCGGAGCTGAATCAATGGCGCTGGCGCGAGGCCGACGAGGCGCTGAAGTTTCCGGCCGAGAAACGTGGGCGACTTCTCATTCTGGAAGATGCGGTCAGGGCGTTGAGCGAGGCCTGGGGGCGGCACGCTCCATAATTGTCAGCCCTGTGACTGGGTCGATTTGGCATGAAGCTGGCACTTGATTCACTGGCCTCCTGCCATCACCCTGTGCTTTGCCTTTGCCCCGTTATCGATTGCCTGTTGTCCCTATCGTTATGGCTATTTCGCTGACTCCCGCCGCCGCCGACCGTGTCCAGTCTTTCCTCACGCGCAGGGGCCATGGCCTGGGCCTGCGCCTGGCGGTGAAGAAAACCGGCTGTTCAGGCTACGCGTACGTGGTGAACTATGCCGACGACGTCGGCTCCAATGACGTCGTGTTCGAAGACCAGGGCGTCAAAGTCATCGTTGACCGCGACTGCCTCGACTACATCAACGGCACCCAGATCGACTTCGTGAAGCAGGGCCTGAACGAAGCCTTCCGATTCCGCAATCCGAACGTGAAGGGCGAATGCGGCTGCGGGGAAAGCTTCACGGTATGACGCTCTAACTCCGCGTCGCCGTTCATTTTCTTGCTGCTCCCGCTGCCGGCGGGTAGACTGCGCGCGCGCAACTGCCGCCGCCCGGCGACAGCGCTGGGGCATGCGCGGCGATCATCTTCCAATTCATTGATTCACGGGACGATTTTATGGCGGTCGAACGCACTCTTTCCATTGTCAAACCGGACGGCGTACAGAAGAACGTGATCGGCGAGGTCTATCGCCGCTTCGAGCAGGCTGGCCTCAAGATCATCGGCGCGCGCATGATGCATCTGACGCTGGCGCAGGCCGAGGGTTTCTACGCGGTTCACCGCGAGCGTCCGTTCTTCAAGGACCTGACCCGCTACATGAGCTCCGGTCCGGTGATCGTTCAGGTACTGGAAGGCGAAAACGCCGTGGCCAAGAACCGCGAACTGATGGGTGCGACCGATCCGAAGAAGGCGGACAAGGGCACGATCCGCGCCGACCTCGCCGCCAGCATCGAAGAGAACGTGGTGCACGGCTCGGACAGCGCCGAGAACGCGAAGAATGAAATCGCGTACTTCTTCGCCGCCGCGGATCTGAGCCCGCGTACGCGCTGATCTTTCATCGCGCTAGATGAACGCAACACCATGGACGTGACGCCTGCCAAAACCAACTTGCTCGGCCTGACGCGCGCCGAGCTGGAGGCGTTTGTCGCGACCATGGGCGAGAAGCCATTTCGCGCGCGTCAGCTGATGAAATGGCTCTACAAGCGTCACGTCGCCGACTTCGAGCAGATGACTGACCTGGCGAATGGCTTTCGCCAGCGTCTGAGCGAGATCGCCGAAGTGGTGGTGCCCGCGATCACCACCATGCAGGTGTCCGCCGACGGCACGCGCAAATGGCTGCTGGCGATGGACGGTGCAAACGGCATCCCACAGGGCATCGAGATGGTGTTCATCCCCGAGCCCGGCCGCGGCACGCTGTGCATCTCCAGCCAGGTTGGCTGCGCGATGGATTGCACGTTCTGCTCGACCGCTCAGCAAGGCTTCAATCGCAATCTCACCGCGGCCGAGATCGTCGGCCAGGTGTGGCTCGCGAATAAAGAGCTCGGCTATCAACATGGCGGCGATCGCGTCGTCACCAATATCGTCTTCATGGGCATGGGCGAGCCGCTCG
>JBEVKA010000143.1:0-6638 GCA_040509855.1 Steroidobacter sp. | reverse complement strand
GCACGTATCTGACCCACGAAATGGCGATCAGGGTTTTCGCGAGCCGGCGCCAGGCGGTGATCGGTCAGATTCCGCTGCTGGCATTGATGATTATTTATACGATGTTTGGCCTGTGGATTCTGTCGCTGCCTTTGACGGAATAGCTGCGGCGATCACGGCCGCGATGATCGCAAACCAGATCAGCGCCGCCCAGCCGATGACGCCGTCGTAAGAGCCGACCAGTCCGATGTACTGCGCGTTGGGATTCACCAGTGTCGCCTCGCGCAGTACCGTGATGAATGCCACGCCGGCCGCATGCAATCCGATGCACGCTGCGATCGCCCCGGTGCGTAACCGGATGAGCGCGAACAGAGCGCCCAGCATTGCTAGCGCCACAAATGAATCGAGCAGATCGAGCGGCTGAGTGTAGCGTTCGAAGAGTTTGCTCAGCACTTCGAAGCCGTGAATCCAGGAAACCTCATCGGCGGGCACGCGCAGCTTGCCGCCGAGGAAGTGCAGCGATGCATACAATAAGCTCGGCGCGACAACAGCGGCAGCCGCGCTGGATGTTCTTGCGACACCCGTAAACAATACGCCGCGGAAGAATGTTTCTTCGATGAACGCCACCGTCACGCCGGTGAGCAATCCTCCGGCAATCACGCCTAGCCAGTCGCCATCGAAGCCGGGTTTCACGGTGCGAATGTCGAGCCCGAGCAATAACCCTGTGAGGGGCAGCATCAGCGCGACGCCGCCCGCGAAGCCGATGCCGAGTTGCACGATAAATCGTCGGCGCGGGATGCCGTAACCCATGGCGTCTTTGCTCGACAGCCCGAGTCGTCGGGTCAGCACGACCAGGCCGACCAGCGCGATCAGCATGGCGATGCGATGCATGACGCGATGAACCGGCTCGACCGAGATCAAACTCACCAGCCACCACGCCGGGTAGGTGAGCACGGCGGCGATCAGCAGCGCGCCGACCAGCAGCGCGACGAACAGGGCGAAGGAACGCATGGCTCAGCGGAGTAGCAGCACGCAGAAGGCAAACAAGGGGGTATTTCTCGATTTTTTCACAGGCAGGTCGCCGATTTTGGGACTCGGAGCGGGCTTAGATTGGTCTGCGTCTCGTAGCAACGCCATCTGGAACCATTGAGGGAGATCGATCATGGATGACATCAAGGCCCTGAGCATCGTGTCCGCGCTGGCGAACGGCGTCAACCCGCAAACCGGCGAGGTGTTCGATGTCGATTCGCCGTATCAATCGGCCGACGTGATTCGCGCGCTCTACATAGCAGTCCGTGCGCTGGAGACCACGACGCGCACCAAGCTCAGGCCGGCTCGCCCGCGCATGCCGGGCAACGCCGGCAAGCCGTGGAACGAGAACGAAGATCTGGAGCTGCTGGAAAAGTTCGACCAGGGCGTGTCGATCGCCGACCTCGCGCGGGCGCATGACCGAACTCCGGCGGGCATCCAGGCGCGGCTGGAGCGGCATGGACGCTTGCCCGCGCAAGGATTGCAGTGGCGCGGGCGGAACGGCAAGTCGTTGGCGCGGGTTGGCGCGTCGGCTGCGGGCGAGCAGTAAAGTCGCATCCTTTGCCGCTCGCACGAGGGTCGTGGCACGATGCGCGACCCATGCACAAGCCGATACATGACGCCACGCTGGTGATCGTTGGCTGCGTCCGCAACGGCGCGAAAACGATCCGGCGCGCGGTGGAAACATTGGCGAACGCCACGACCGGCTTCGCGCGCGTTCAGTTTCTGATCGTCGAAAGCGATTCGACCGACGGTACGTTGGCGGAGCTGGCGCGTTTGCGGGAACAGTCCGATCGATTCGAGTTCCTGTCGCTGGGCTCGCTGGCCGAACGTATTCCCGCACGCACCGAGCGGATCGCGCATTGTCGCAACCGGTATGTCGAGGAGCTGCGTACCAACGCGCGCTACGCGTCCGTCGACTATGTGATGGTCGCCGACCTGGACGGCGTCAACAACGATCTGCGGCGGGCGGCGGTGGAAACATGCTGGCGCTCGTCGATTCCATGGGATGTCGTGACTGCCAACCAAAGCGATGCGTACTACGACATCTGGGCCCTGCGGCATCCGGATTGGTGTCCGGTCGATTGTCACGATCAGTACGCGCGGTTGCGTCCGATGTTTGGTCATCCGCGCGCGCTCGCGATCGCCATTCATTCGCGCATGGTGCGACTGAGCCCCCATGCGGAATGGATCGAGGTGGATTCCGCGTTCGGCGGCCTGGCGATCTATCGTCGTGAAGCGTTGCTGGCAGGCGATTACAGCGGTGTGCAGGGCGCGCAGAGCGTTTGTGAGCACGTGCCGCTGCACGCACAGCTACGCGCCAAGGGTTTGCGGATCTTCCTCAATCCGGCGCTCATCAACGCCCATCGCACCGATCACTCAGCGCGCATTCGAATGCACGTTCGCCTGCGCCGCGAGATCGAGGCGTTTGGTAAGCGACTGCGGGACCGATGGCGCCGCCGCCCCGGTCGCAAGTAGCTGCGCGACGATCTGGTCCGCGTTGAAATATTCGGCGCAGTGAGGCGCGAACGCGGCCGAGCGACGCCGATAGTGATCGATGTGTTTCAGGACATCCCCTAGCAGTTCGCCGCTCTGATCCATGTTCGCGGCGGTCAAACCCACCGACCCGGCGGGAAGATGGTCGGCGAACAGTTGGAGCTCGACGCCATCGACGCTGATGTGGCCCGTGTCCCAGGCATTGCGCCACTGCAGGCGCAATCGGCGTGCGCTCTCGTGCAGATGAAACAGCGAATACACCGACGATGGATCGCTGCCCGGCCCAACGATGGCGGCGAAACTGGTGAGCGTCGCGCCGCTCGCATCGAATTGTTCGAGATCCAATTGCGCATAAGTGCCGCGCGTCTTGGGATCGAGCCAACGGAATCGCAGCAGCAACGATCGCCCGCCGGCGGGAACGTCGAATTCGCAGCTCGCGGGCGCGTCGGTGAACGAGATCGAGCCGGAGCCATTGGTCGCTTTTGACCGCCACGACATTGTTTCGCTGCCGATGCGAGTCAGCGCGCGGCCGCTCGTGGCGATCTCACGCAGATGGCGCTGGTTCTCGTCGTGAATCTGTTCCGACAGCCAGCAGCCGCCCGGCACGATCACGGGCACGCCCGCGCTCAACATTTCCAACAGCACACCGCTGCAGCGGGCGTAGTAACGCGTGCTGTCGTAGAGCAACAGCCCGATGTCCGAGCTGCGCACCAGCTCGGCGTAACGTTCCAGATCGAGTGGGAACGGCGCGTAGACCACCGGCGGCACACCGCTGTGCGCGCCGAGATCGTTCACTGTCGAATCCAGCGCGCGACGCAAATCTTTTCGTCGCGTTTGCATGACCAGCTGCGCACGGCCCTTGCTCAAGTAATCGTTCCAAAGTCTCCGCACCACGATGGGCAGCTCGCGATAGCCTTTTTCGCGACGGCTGTGGCCCAGGCAGGCGATGCGCACGCTATCGGTGGAGGTTTTCGGCGCCGACGGCAATAGAAACAACGGGTGCACCGGATAGGGCAGCGTATGAAACGGCGCCACGTCCAGGAACTGATATTGCGCAGTCAGCTCACGCGTCGTGCAATACAAATGGATGTGATGGTTGGGAACACGGCTCAGTGCGTGCAGGAAGATCTCGCGCATGAAATCGCGGCTGGCCTGCTGCTCCGGGTAGTCCGGGTCGCGGCCTTCGAAAATGCCGAGATGAATCTGCATGTGCCAGTGAACGCGTCGATACTCGGCCGGCGCGGCCAGCAGGAACGAAGCGAGCCCTTCGAGGTCGACCTCGGACGCCGAGGCGAAGAACACGTGATCGCCTTCCGCCGGGCGCACCTTCGCGAGCAAGGCCGCGCAGTCCTCCGCGAAGCTCTCGGCGTAACGCTGGCGTTCCCTCGCGCGCCATTTACTCCGTGTTCGCGACCACCAGCCGCTGAAACCGCCGCTCGCATTGCCCGTGTCCAGCGTGCGCTGGGAATAGCTCTTGTGCCGAAAAACTGCATGCGACTGCCAGCTGGCCGGCAGGGCAGCGAAGTCGCGGAAGTCGCGTTGCATGGCCAGCACCGGTTGAAAACCGGCGCGTTCGGCGGCAGGCAACACGCAACTGGCGTACGTGTAGTAGTGCCCACCCAGATCCTTCATTGAGTGGTCGATGAGAACGAATTTTCTTGTCATGTCACTGGTCCGCCCACGGACAGCCGCGGTGGATCGGACGGCGCTTCTATGCCTTGATCGCAACGGATCGTACGCGCTGCCAGCGTTTCCTGCAGCAGCAGGTCCAACGGATTGACGCCATCGGCGGGGGCGCGGGTGCGATGGTGTAGGTGAAACGCGATGGCGCGATGGCGAACATAGTTGCGTCGAATGCCCAGGTGTAGCAGGCGCGCGGCGAATTCCCGGTCCTCCGGACCCCAGGCATTGAAGCGCTCATCGTAGCCATTCACTTGCATCGCGTGCTTGCGCCAGAAGGACTGATTGCAGCCCTGAATGCCGCCCAGCGTGCTCTTCGCCCTGGAGACGAAGTGGCTGATGAGCGGACTACGCCAGGCATAGGAGCGACGCTGCAGGCCGGCCGTCCACCATCCTAGCGCCACGCGCTCGCCATTCAACAGCCGTTCAGTCACGGGTGACGACAGCTGCGGCCGGGCGCCCTGAATGAAACAGTCCTCGCGGGCGCATGCGATATGGTCCCTGATGAAATCCCGTTGCAGGACCATGTCGCCATCGACCAACACTATGTAGTCCATGCGCGCGGCCACGATGGCCCGGTTGCGTGAACGCGCCAGCCGAAAACCTTCATCCGGCTGCCAGACGTGCTGCAATGGTGCGGCCAGGCGGGCCCGCCAGCGCTCGACGGCGGCGGCCGTGGCCGGCCCGGAACCGTCATCGGCGATGATGACTTCATCTGGCGGGACGCTTTGCCGGGTGACGCTGTCCAGCGTCAGTTCCAGCGCCGCGGGCCAGTTGTAAGTCGTGACGATCAGACTGGTGCGCATGAAAGAGATAATATCCAACCCGGCGGGGCGGGAGCCGCTGTCCGTCACATTGAGTAGCCAGGAGTGAAATTTGTCCGTCTCGTATCTGTTCGCGCCCAAGGAGCTGAGGCGACCCCAGCGTTGGCTGAATCGCTGGTGGCCAAGCGTTCGGCTGCGCACAGATCCGTTGCAGCAGTTGCGTATCGAGGGCCGGTACGCCCCCGTCAGCGTCGCGAACTGGAAGCTCATTCCGAGCGTGGCGCGCAGCCTGCTGGCGACTCGCATCGCCCGGCCGCTCAGCTTCGACAACCGCCGGCTCACGGTGGTGATTCCATATCGGGATCGCGAGCATCACCTGCAACAGTTGATGCCGGCGTTGACCGAAAAGTTGCGGGAGCAGCGCCTCGACTATCGCGTGCTGGTGGTCGAGCAGGAGAACGGCGCGATGTTCAATCGCGGCCGGCTGTTGAATGCCGGCATTCACTATGCCGCCGATTTCACCGATTACTACTGTCTGCACGACGTGGACGCGGTGCCCATCGTGGCGAATTACGCGTGTCCGTCGCAACCGTTGCGCCTGGTGAACAAGATCGTTGGCTTGCAGGGCAAGAGCCGGCACAATGATTATTACTTCTCCGGCGCCGTGTCGATCCGCAAGGACCAGGTGCAGGCCGCGAACGGCTTTTCCAACGAATACTGGGGCTGGGGCAAGGAAGACGATGATTTCTTTTTTCGCCTGCTGTTGACCGAGCTGCTGTGTTACTACGACCTGGAAGGCACTTACCAGGATTTGCCCAATCCGCCGCATCAGCAGGTACAACGCCGCTATCCATGGGCGCCACCGCATGTCCGGCGCAATCGCCGGCGCCGCAGTTTGTTACTGCGCGGCCTGGCGGACCCGGCCGAAGACGGCCTCAACACGCTGCGCTATGAAGTCATCGAGCGCAGTGGCCGCGCCGAGTACGGATCCGAGTTCGAGAAGATTCGGGTGCGCTGGTGAGCGCACGGCTCGTCTCAGCAAACAAATCACATTGAAGGATCGAAGGTTTTGAAGCGCACTTCGTTGTCCGCGACGGCGGTCGGTCTGGCAGTGCTGTCTCCGCTTGCCAGCGCGCGTGGCGTCAGCCCCTATCTTCCCTTGAACATGTCGCCCGAGATCGAGCGCCAGATCGAGCGCGTGCTGATCCTGGGCGACAAGCCAATCCTCGCGCGTCCGATCGCTGCGGCCACCGTGCTCGATGCGTTGCCGGCCGCATGCCGCATCGATCGAGAATTGTGTTCGAGTGTGCGCACGTTTTTGAGCCGCTACATGCGCAAGCTCAATATCGATCATGCGAGTTTGGAAGGTGCGGAGGCCGACGATTCGCAGCGGCCCATCCCGAATCGTTACGGCGAGCCGGTCGGCAGCGCGTGGCACGCATCGGCCGGCGCGCACTGGCAAGTCAACGACTACGCGATCCTCAGCCTCGGTGGCGTCGCGTATGAAGATGAAGCCGTGCCCACCGGCTCGATGGTCAGCGTCGGTTTCGATTGGGCGCAGCTCGATGTGGGCTATCGGCCGCACTGGTACTCGCCGTTCACCGAAAGCGCGATGTTACTCAGCACCGAAGCGCAGACGTTGCAGTCCGTGACGCTGTCCAATTACACGCCGCTCACGTCGCTGGGCAT
>JBEVKA010000142.1:0-3559 GCA_040509855.1 Steroidobacter sp. | reverse complement strand
ATGCTGAACATGTCCATCGCCCGCGTCAGTTCGGTGCCGCGTTCCTGCAGGGTTTCGGCGGCTTGTGACATCGAGACCACGAGCGCGGCGTTTTGGCGAGTGGAGGCATCCATGCGCTGCATGACTTCGGTGACTTCCCCGATGCCCTGTCCCTGCATTTCGAAGGCGCCGCGCAGCTCGCCCATGATGACTGAGATCCGCCGCACGCTGCCGATGACGTCGTTCATCCGCGTGCCGGCGTCGGCCACCAGTTTGCCGCCTCGAGAGACACTGTCGACGGAGCTTTCGATGAGTGATTTGATCTCGCGCGCGGCGGTGGCGCTGCGTTGAGCGAGGTTGCGAACTTCCGAGGCGACGACGGCGAATCCACGGCCCTGTTCGCCGGCGCGCGCCGCTTCGACAGCGGCGTTGAGTGCGAGCAGATTCGTTTGGAACGCAATCTCATCGATGACACTGGTGATGTCGGAGATGCGCTTCGACGAGTCGCTGATTTGTCCCATCGTCGACACGACTTCCGCGACGACTTTGCCACCGCGTGCGGCGACATCAACGGCGGAGTCGACCAGTTGATTGGCCTGATTCGCCTTGGACACGGTGTTGTGAACAGTTTCGTTGAGCGTCGCGAGCGCCTTGCTGCTTTCGGCGAAGGCTTCGTTCTGCTGGCGGCTGCGTTCGGCGAGTTCGTCGCTGTTTGTGAGTGTTTCCGCCGCCGTCGCGCCAAGCGTACTGGTGCCGGCGGCGAGCGAGTTGACCAGTTCCTGCAAGCGATGCAGGAATGATTTGAGCGATTGGCCCGCTTCGCTGCGAGGCTGATATCGCTCCGGCGCGAGCGCGACCTTGCCGTCCTCGCGCATCATGTCTTCGAGCATTCGCTGCAGTTCGGCCGATTGAACGCTTTCGTGTTCCAGCACCAGCGCGAGATAAGAAAGCACGGCGGTTTCGACGACGACATACGCCGCGTGCACGATCACGATGCCAAGACCAGGCTTGGTGAAGCACATCACGCCCCAGCCCAGCTCCTGGAAATAGTTGAACGACAGGTGATGAACGGCGGCGATGCCAGCGGCCAATACGATCGGGCGCCAGTCGCGATAGCAGAGCAGGAACGCGAGCAGCACGAAGATGCCGAAGTGCAGCTCGGTCATGCCGAAGGCCTGATGAATATTCAGCGCCGCGAACACCATCAGCGAGGCTGCGACCACGAGTCGTGTCGGCAATGAGCCGGGCGCGGTGAGCGCGAGAATGAGCGGCAGCGCCAGTGCAGGAATGCCGACGAGCGCAACCGCGAGCCAGGTTTGATAGCGAGGCGCGAGCGTGCACGAGAGCACGAACAAGCCGACCAGCACACCGATCATGAGGCGATCGGCGCGGACGCGGTTTTCCTGCAGAGGCTCGTTCATGGCATGCCTGGAGTAAGAGTGCACCACAGGCGATATCGGCAGACGGGCGTCAGTCGATAGGGAATTGGGTCACAAATTTCGCATCGACGACACGAAGAAGTGGCCCGCGCCATCAGCAGGCGCGGGCCACCTACCGACATCAGTTCGTTGCCGGCAAGCTATTCAGCGTGGAGCGCACGCCGCGCGAGAATGTAAAGCTGTTGAATCGATCCCAATTGACCGACCACGTCATCACGCCGCGGAAGTTGTTGTAGCCAGCCGCACGACGCAGCATATAACGGCCGCCGTATGACTGGCCTCGCACCAGGTAGTTGATCGCCTTCGCGATCTCGGCGGGCGGTGTGTAGCCGCTGCCCGCTGCCTGCGTAGAGGCGGGTAGGCCGATCATCACCTGATCCGGACGAAGGGCCGTGAAGAAACGATCGGGATTGCCGGCAACCGGGAAGCCAGCCAGCAACAACTCCGCCATCGCGACCTGGAAGTCCGCGGTGCCCGATGCATATGCAACGCCATCGAGGCCGAGCACCGTACCGGTGTTGTAGTGCTGCACGTGGATGAAGTTGAGGATGTCACGCACGCCGTGAATCACGGGCAGATACGCGCCGGCCGCGCCACCGTACGCCTGGAAACCAACCTGCACATAGAATGTTTCCGGCGCCATGGTCAGGATGAAGTCGTTGCCGAAGCGCGATTTCAACGTGCGCAGCGCGGAGATCAGGTTGACCACTTTCGGCGTCGTCGGACTACGGAAGTCGACATCGCCGGCGTTCAAGCTCAGCGAGCTGCCTTCGAAGTCGACGTCGATGCCGTTCAAGCCGTACTGAGTCACGATGCCCGCGACCGAGTTGATGAAGCTCTGCTTGTCGGCTTCGCTGTTGAGTTCGACGATGGTGTTGGCGCCGCCGATCGACAGCAGCACTTTCTTGCCTTCGCTCCGCAGCTGCGCGATATCAGCCTGAATTTCCGCAGCGGACGTGCGATTGTCGGGGTTGAACACGATCGTCGCGCGGCTGCCTGGTGCAGTTTCGCCGAACGCCAGATTGATGACGTCGAAGTCGCGCGACACGTCGCGCAGGCGGATGAAGCCCGAGCCGTTATCGAAGTTATGCCAATAACCGACGAGCGCACGCGCCGGCACTTGGCCGCCACCACCCCCGCCGCCGCCGCCACTCGTCGGCAGCGTGGTGCCCGTCACTTGATTGCTGGGCGAAGAAATGTTTCCAGCGGCATCGCGTGCGCGCACGGCGAACGTATAACTAGTGCTGGGCGACAGGCCGGAGACCGTGAAGCTCGTTGAAGCGTTGCTGCCGACGACAGCGGCGTTCTGCGTGATTTCATAGCTCGCCACGCCGACGTTATCCGTGGAGGCATTCCACGCCAACGAAACACTCGATGATGTCGTCGCGGTCACGCGGAGATTGCCCGGCGCAGTCGGCGCTTGTGTATCGCCGCCACCGCCACCACCGCCGTTGTCGGCGCCGATATTCAGCCACAACGCAGGCACATTCGGCGGCTCCCAAGTGGTGATGGAGGTGTGCGCCTGTCGGCATTGGTAAACGAATCCCTGGTAAGTCGCTTTGGCGTTCACCGCGTACGCGGTGTTCGGTGCCCAGGCGGGAATCTGCTGCGCGTTCGATGTGGTGAATGACAACGTCATCGCGATCAGCAATAGCAGCGACGACAACCAATGCCGGTTGTGAGTGAATCGTGAGCTCATGAAAGTCCTCGAATGGAGCGGACGGGCCGCGGCGCGAGCGGCTCGATGAGCGCTCGTACACCAGTGAAGGCGTCGCGTCCTGCCTGCGACTACCGCGGCCGATGGCCTCGGGCGTGAGCGTCATTGCCACGCGTGGTTATGTTCGCCACGGTTTTAGCCACAGATGCGCCGGAAACTGCCGGAAATTTGCGACGCTCAGGCCCACCGATGGACATTGCGAGCGTTTCTCGAACAGCGGGGGCCGCTCGGGTATACTCCGCGACCCCGCGAGGGGCGGACCCGACGCACTGCGTCCAGGTCCGGCCGCGATTCATATATATGGGTGTCCAAATATATGGATGGCAGGCAGCGGCCCTGGCCGAGCGAGGGGGCGGCCCGCAGGAGACCGCGAAAGTGGCGGAACTGGTAGACGCGCTGGATTTAGGTTCCAGTGGGTAACCCC
>JBEVKA010000141.1:0-4960 GCA_040509855.1 Steroidobacter sp. | reverse complement strand
CGACCGTGCGCCAGTCGAGCGCGTCAAGGACTGGAAGGAATTCCATCATCACATGGATGAGAAGAAGCTGCGCACGCAGGGAGCGCGCTGCATGGATTGCGGCGTGCCCTTCTGTCACACCGGCAAAGTGATTAGCGGCATGGCCTCGGGCTGCCCGGTCAACAACGTGATTCCGGAATGGAACGATCTGGTCTATCGCGGACTGTGGCGCGAAGCGCTCGACCGCCTGCACATGACCAACAACTTCCCGGAATTCACCGGCCGTGTGTGCCCGGCGCCGTGCGAAGGCTCATGCGTGCTCGGCATCAACAGTCCGCCCGTGACGATCAAGACCATCGAGAACGCGATCGTCGATCGCGGTTGGGACGAAGGCTGGGTGCTGCCCGAGCCGCCAAAGAATCGCACCGGGAAGCGGGTCGCGGTCATCGGCTCCGGTCCCGCGGGCCTGGCCGCTGCCGCTCAGTTGAACAAGGCCGGCCACAACGTGACGGTGCTCGAGCGTGCCGATCGCCCGGGCGGCCTGTTGATGTACGGCATTCCCAATATGAAGCTCGACAAGCGCGAAGTCGTGGAGCGGCGCTTGAAGTTGATGGAGCAGGAAGGCATCAAGTTCATCTGCAACGCCAACGTCGGCGACAACGTCGAGCCGCAGCTGCTGCTACGTGACTTCGACGCCATCGTCATCTGCACCGGCGCCACGCAGCCGCGTGATCTTCCCGTCGACGGCCGCTCGCTCAAGGGCGTGCACTTCGCGATGGAATATCTCACCGAGAGCACCAAGTCGCTGCTCAACGGCGGCTCGGATCACACCCCGATTCACGCCCGCGGTAAGGACGTGCTCGTCATCGGCGGCGGCGACACCGGCACCGACTGTGTCGCGACAGCCATGCGTCACGGCTGCAAGAGCCTCACTCAGCTGGAAATCATGGCGCAGCCGCCGATGGATCGCACGTCCGACAATCCCTGGCCCGAGTGGCCCAAGGTCTACAAGATGGACTACGGCCAGGAAGAAGCGGCCGCGAAGTTCGGCTCGGATCCGCGCACGTATCTCACGACAGTGAAGCGCTTCAACGCCGACGAGAACGGTACGGTGAAGGAAGTCGTCACCGTACAGATCGAGTGGAAGAAGAACGACAAGGGCGCGTTCGTACCGGCCGAGGTCGCCGGCACCGAGAAAGTTTATCCCGCTCAGCTCGTGCTGCTCGCGATGGGTTTCCTCGGCCCCGAACAGATGCTGCTCAAGGATCTCGCGATCGAGACCGATCCACGCAGCAACGTGAAAGCCGATCACGGCAAGTTCTCGACCAGCCTCAAAGGCGTGTTCGCCGCCGGCGATTGCCGTCGTGGTCAGAGCTTGATCGTGTGGGCGATCAACGAAGGCCGCGGCGCGGCCCGTGAGTGCGATCGATATTTGATGGGGACGACAGAGCTGCCCTGAACTCGCATGAAGCAAGGGGATCGTCTCGATCCCCTTCGCGAATCGGCGCTACGCGGCGGCAACCGCCTCGATTTCCAGTTTCCACTTCGTTTCCAGCAGCTGGCAACAGACGACAGTGGATGCGACCCGGTGAGTCCCCAACTGCTTTGCCCGCATGAGCGCATTGGGCTCGTCGTACTTCGGGTCACTCAGGTAGGTACGCAGCGACACCAGATTGGTCACGTCCATGCCGGCAGAGGCAAGGATGGTATGGATGTGACTCCAGATGAGTTCCGCCTGCGCTTCGAATGATTCCGGCATCGACGCGCCATCGCGCTCATAACCATTGAGCCCGCTGATGAACAGCAATCTCGATCCGTCCACCACCTCGGCACCATGAACATAGCCGCGATACGGTGGAAACAAGTCGACGGGATTGTGATGGATCAACTTCATGTCGATTCCCCCTGTTACTCAACCATGGCCGGCAGCCTGAAGCGCTGCCGGCCGTGAGTATCTCATTGTTCCATTACAACGATCCCAGGAAGGCCAGCAGCGCCTTGCGATCTTCCGTGGTCAACTGCTCGAACCGTTGCCGGCTCGTCGTCGCTTCTCCGCCGTGCCAGAGAATCGCTTCGGTCAGCGTGCGCGCGCGGCTGTCGTGCAAGTAGCCCACGCTGAACCCTTTGCCGGCCACGTATTCGCTGTAGCCGAGGCCCCAAAGCGCCGAGGTGCGCCACATGCTGCCGGTGGCCTGACCTTCGACGAGGTTGTCGGCCAGATCGGCGCCCATGTCATGCAACAGCAGATCGGTGTAAGGCCGGATCTTCTGATTGCGCACTTCGGCGAGTTCGGAGCCGGTGCCGGTTCTCATCTCCGGAGTGTGACAGCTCGAACATTTCGCATCGGTGAAGACCTGCGCGCCGGCCGCTATCTGCGCCGGATTCACATCCAGATACGGCAACGGCGCCACGCCTTTCGGAAAGCCGCTGGCCACACTGCGCTGTGCGGGCACGCCCAGCAGCGCGACGTAGCGAGTCAACAACTTGAGCACATCTTCGGAGATGCCCGGCTCCACTTTGCTGGTGTTGCATCGGGCAGGGCCGAACAGACAATCGCGATTCGGATAGATCGGTGAGGTGACCGACATGTCCTGCAGAGCCGCCACCGCAACCTGGTGACGCAAGCTCGCCTTGGATGCTTTCCATCCATAACGGCCGAGACGCACCGCGCCCGTCTCCGGGTCATACACGTAGTTCGCAGTACCCTTAACGCCATCGGCATCCGGCGTGACGCGAGCACGCGCAATGATGTCCGCATCGGGAATCGCTTCGAGCAAACCCATGCCGATCACAGGCTGCGCACTTCGCAGCGAATACACGCTGGGTGTCGGACCATCGAACGCGACTCTAGGTTTGCTGAGTCGAACTTGCGCGCCGTCGGCAAGCGTCACGGTCTTCGTATCGAATCCCGCGACTCGCACCGACGCGCCCCAGTCTCTGCGAATGCCATCGGTCGACGGCTTCGAGTTCATCTGCGTAGCCGCGCCATACACCGGATGCGGCAATTGCTGGCCGTTGCCATCGAGTTCGGCCGTGCGAACCACCATCGTATCCAAGCGCTGATTCACGACCAGCGGCGCCATGCCGCGACCGTTGTTGTGATGACAGGAGAAACACGTCTCACCCGTGAAGTGATCGCCTTGCAGGCCGACCGCTTCCTGGTTGCGCTCGTTGCCAGTCTCGTTGTGATCGCCGGTGCGCATGTTGGTGTGGAACCAGCGGCGCCCTTCCAGAAAGCGCTGCATGTTCTGCATGCCCACGTGGTTGTGCGGCTGTTGGAACATGAATTCCGAGTTGTCGGCGTAGTCATAGGAGATCGAGCCGAGGCCGCCTTGCCATGTTTCCTCCGGCAGCACCGCGTTCATCAATCGCGGCTGCACGCCATATTGAGGACGCAGACCCGACCCCACGACGTAAGTCAGTTCGTTGGTGTAGTAGCGATGGCCTGTACCTTTGTTGCCCGCAGCGGCCATCGCTTCCGGCGTCGAGAAGAACGACATCGTGACTTCGATGACATCACCCACTTTCAACGAACGCGCCGGCACGGCTCTTCCGTTGGGCGCGAGCACGCCGTTCGCGTCGGGACTGAGTTCGGAATGTCCGGGATAGTTATCCAACGTGACGCTGCAACCGTCGTTGAGTCCGCTCGCGTTGGCCAGCCGGCCTTCGGGCGGTTTCGGCTGCACCTTGCAGCTCGCCGCCTCATTCAAATACAGCGACGGATCGACCAGTTGGCCCGGCGACATCCAGCCGAAGCCCGTCACACCGACGCGATCGAAGCCGCGAAAGAACGAGTGACCGCCCGCCTTCTGATCCTGCTGGAAATATTGATTGACCCTCAGTGTCGGCTTGGTCACGCCGGCCACGCGGCTGTTGTCGATGATCTCGACGCCCCACGAGCGGCCATCGAAATACTGTGCGACGAAATTGAGATATGCACCCGGACCTTTGTCCACCGGATTGCCGGCGGCGTCGACCGTTTCATTCGGCCCGTAGCCGATCTCGTTCCAATCTTCACCGCGCTCGCGGCCATGACGAGAGCGACCGACTTGAGCGTAACGAGTGACCAACGTTCCGTCGCCCAGCGTGAACTGCACGCCTTCCAGCGGCGGCTTCTCTGCGGCCGGCGGCGCGAGCTGATCGCCGTTGGTCGGGAACGGCGTGATCGACGGAGTCACGTTGGAGCCGAGCGTGTTGTCGCTGCCCGGAGATTTGAACGACACCTCGAACAACGAGGAGCCATACTGAGTCGCGCGCGTCACGCCGTTGACGCGGATGTAGCGAACGTTGGAGTTGAGGTTCATGAACTCCTCGACGCCACCCTTGCGACCCGCCACGTGACGCAGCCCGTACCAAGTCTGTCCATCGTCGGACACGTGAATCGAATATTCCTTCGCGTACGCGTTCTCCCAGGTCAGCTTCATGGAGCCGATCTGCGTCTTGGCGCCAAAGTCGAACTGGATCCACTCGCCGTCCTGATGCGCGCTCTCCCATCGCGTGGCCGCGTTGCCATCAGCCGCCTTCGGCGCAGTGTTGCCGCCGAGTGCACTCGAAGCAGTCACCGCCGACGGCGTCACTGCTACACCCGGGTTGGTCAGGTTGCCGCCCGAAGGAATCTGATGCGACGGCGGCGGCGGTGGCATGGACGGCCCCGTCGGCAAGTCCGGAATCGTCGGAGCCTGCGGAGCTTCGAACTCCGGATCCGGCATGGGCTGCTGCTGAGGCGGCGGATCGTTGTTCGCAGGCGGCGGATTATTCGATGGCGGCCGCGACGATGACGGTGGCGGCGAACCGGCGTCGGACGAACCTCCGCCACCACCGCCGCACGCAACCAGCAGCGTCGCCATCGCGACGCCGATGAGTGAATTCCTGAGCACGCTGATTTTTCCTTTTCGAATTCGAAGAACTGCAGAGGGACTGCTAGTGCATCGTACGAAGAGAAAGCGCGCTCATCGCGCGTCGCTAGTGAGCGACGTCACTG
>JBEVKA010000140.1:0-4033 GCA_040509855.1 Steroidobacter sp. | reverse complement strand
TGTGGCCGCTGAAGCCGCTCGGCGGCGAGATGACGACCGCCGGCACCGGCGAAGAAGTGACGCTCGATGCGGCCAATTACGCGCGCTACGAGCCGCTCATCAAGCTGGTCCAGAACACCGACGCGGCACAGCTCGCGGCCATGTACAAACAGTATTACCCACTGTTTCAGCAGGCCTATGTCGACCTGGGCTATCCCGAAGGCTACTTCAACGATCGCCTGGTCGAGGTGATCGATCATCTGCTCGCCACGCCCGATGTGAAAGGGCCGGTGTTGCTGCGGCGGCCGAGCGTGAATTATGAGTTCGTCGATCCGGAGCTGGAGAATCGTTCCGCGGGCCAGAAAATGTTGATCCGGATCGGCAGCCAGAATGCGACGGTGGTGAAGGCGAAGCTACGTGAGCTGCGCAAGGCGATCGCGAAGCAGGCGCCCGCCGCCGGTTGACGGTGATTGTGAGCTGCGGCGGTCAGGCCGTGACTGTTGAAGACAGGGGAGTGTCCTCATGAGCAAAACCGTACTGATATTGTTTGCTGCGTGTGTGGGCCTGAGCTTGCTCAGCCTGCATCTGGTGAAACAAATGCGCGCCGGCGATGCCAAGATCGCCGAATTGCAGGCGCAGATCGCAACCCTCGCAAGCCAGCAACAGCAAGCACAAAGTTCGCCGCCGCCCGCGGCGGAGCCGGAGCCTGTCGCGGCAACTCCATCACCCGAGCCGGTCATCGCACAGCCCGCGCCCGCGAAGGAAGCACCGAAAGTTGCAGCGGTGACGAGCGCCCTCGCTCTCTTCCCGCGAGGCGGTGAAGCTCCAACTCGCGAGGAACGCATGCGCATGATGCGCGAGCATCAGGAGCGTCAGCGCCAGCTCATGGAGGATCCTGATTATCGCGAGGCCATGCGAATACAACATCGCAGCGGCATGGCGCGGATGTATCCGGGCCTCGGCGAGGAGTTGGGAATGACCGCGGAGGAAACCGATCGGTTGTTCAATCTGCTCGCCGATCAGCAGGTGCGTAACAACCAGCGAGTGCAGCCGCTGTGGGATGTCGAGGGCGCCGATCCGGCGGCGATCCAACAGCGCCAGCAAAAAATGCAGGAGGAATGGGCTGAAGCGCAACGGAAGAACGAGGCGGAGCTGGCCGCGCACCTCGGGCCGCAAAAGACGCAGGCGTGGAAGGACTATCAATCGACGCTCGGCACGCGCCAGCAAGTCGATGGAATGAGCAACTCGCTCGCCAGCCAAGGCATACCGCTCAGCGAGGACGCCAGTCGTTCGGTGATGAAAGCCATGATCGCGGTGAACGAGACGGAGCGGCAGGAGGCCATGAATATGGCCCGATTCAACACTGCCTCCCAGGGCCGAACGGTCGGCGTGATCCTGGGCCCGGGCATGCAGGGCGGGCCGAACGCGGAGATGTACGAACAGTTTCTCGAGCAGAGCAAGAAACGCAATCAACGCATGATGGATGCGATTTCTCCGTATCTCACCTCGCGCCAGCGCGAGTCGATCCAGCGGGAGCACGACGCGCAGATCAAAATGCAGGAAGCACAGATCCGCATCATGCGCAGCCAGAAGAACTCGACCCAAGGCAACGCCAGCAGCTCCAGTGCGGGCAATGGCGTCGAGTGGGTGCAGTCGACGATCGTGACGGGTCAGTGAGGTGCATCGGCGAGCTGTTCGCGTCCCGTGCATTGAGTAATATTGGCTCCCATGCGTAATCAATTCAGTGTCGTGCTGATCGCTGCGATCGGCCTGAGCGCCGCTTGCAGCAAATCGCCTGCTCCCGCACCGGCGGCGCCAGCACCGCCGCCGCTAGCTCAGGCCGAAACGCCATCGAGCACGGATGAATTGGGGCAGCCGGCGGATCCGCGCTTCATCGGCAAGGTCTGGGTCTCCACCACGCAAGGTCACGCGCGCGGCTCGCTGCTGATTTTTCTTCCCGACCGCTCGCTGCTGATGGACTCGTGCTTCGAAACCTATCGCATCTCGAAGTGGGGCGCCGAAGGCGATCGCATTCGCTGGATCGAAGACGCGATTCCCATCGAGGCCACGCTCACTATGCAGCGCGACGACGAACTGCGCCTGCAAGTGGCCGGGCAGGATCGCGTGCAAACGTACGTCAGCGCCACGGTGCCGTACGTTTGCCCGGACATGCCTCGGTAAGGATCAAGTTCGGATATCAATTCGCGGGGATGAGCTTCGGCCGCGTGATGACCGGCGGCGGTGGCGGGTTCGCGAGATAGTGCTCCACGCGCAGCTGCGCGTTCTTGCGCAGGTTCATTGCGAACAGGTGATAGTCGTAAACGTGATAGTTGTCGCGGCCCATCGGTCGCGACGCATAGTTCGTCGAGCGAATTTCCTTCACCAGCAGCATGCCATCGACGCACTGCGCATCCGCGACGCCCGGCTCGAGAATGGGCTTGGCATCGATGAATTCCCGCGGCAGTTCTTTCAAGTCCGCGAGTGAGCCCGCGAAACTTCCTGGATAGCTCACGCCGCCAAGATTCAACGATGCGTCGGCATACTCGCCGTCCGCCTTCCAGGTGAGCGGGTTCACGCAAATATTCTTGCTGGTGTCGATGTATTTCGTGACCTCCGGCCCCACCGCATTCCACGACACGATGCAGCCGGTCTGCTCGGCGCTTTGACAGACAGGCACGTCGGGCGCGGATCGCGCGAGTTCCTCCGCATTGATGCTGAAGCCGATCGCATAGGCGGCGACGAGGCGATTGCGCAGCGACGTGCCGGTGATCTTCTTTTCCAGCAGCGAGCGCAAATGGACCGAGCCCTGGCTGTGCGAGGCCAGGATGAAAGGCCGCCCGTTGCTGAAATACTGTAGGAAATACTCGAATGCGTGCTCGACGTCGCTGTATGCGATTTGTAGTGCAGCCTGGCCGCTGCCGGATTGGTCGAGAAACGAATAAAGGGTCGCCTGCCGATAGCGCGGTGCGTAGATACGGCAACAACTATTAAAGGCCGCGGCCTGCCCGCGCATCACGAACGCATCGGTCAACTGGTTGACCCGTTTGTTATCGAGCGGCTGATTCCAGTTGTCAGTACCGAAATAGGTCGTCGGGTGTACGAAGAACACATCGACGGGCGCGTTGGCCTGTTGATCCATAACACCAATCGCGGGTAAGGCATCCGCTGAATCTTCGCGATCGGCAAGTGCGGCCCAGCTGTCACGCTGCGCGTAATCCGGCGACGTCGGCGTTTCCGCGCTGCTGAAAGGCTGTGCGGGTTTTAGCTTATTGAAAGCCCGCATCATCGCTATTTCATCGCGATATACAAACACTGCCGCGCCCAACAGCAACACAATCATCGACGCTCCGAACAGTATTTTTTTCATACTCACGCTCCGTTGTTTTTCTCATCCCGACTAAAAGTGAAAGTGTTTGACGACAGTGTCTGGTGATTAAGACATTTTGCATAAGGATGTTTGTTCCCGTTAACTGCGCCCGCCCACGAGCGAACACTCCGTCGCATCGACATCAGCTCCATGCTGACGATGGCCGACCAGGATGAGTCAGGCGGAACGGCAGATTGCTGTCGTGGGTGAGCGCTGTCTCGCATGCGTAGCAAGACAGCTCCCGTGTCATACCCGCGAGGATTGTCAATGCGCATTTCAATACTGCGCGCACCCATTTCGGGGGGTGCGTTCGCGATATTTTTTGCTCTCATTTTCGGGCTCATGTTGGTGAGTCGTGGCGTCGAGGCCGCGCCGACGATTTCGGGGACGCCCAAGACGTCGTTCGGCATCAACGGCTGGTACTCGTTCGCGCCCACGGCACGCGATCCGGCTGTCTCGCAGTCATCGCTGCGATTTTCCATCGTCAACAAGCCCTCGTGGGCCAAGTTCTCGACCACGACCGGGAAGCTCGAAGGCGCCACGCCTGCCACTGTCGGCACGTGGTCGGGCATTCGTATTTCAGTTCGCAGCAGCACCGGCACCGCGTCGCTGCCCGCGTTCTCGATCCAGGTCATCAACAATTCGACGGGCACTGGCAATCGCGCGCCGGTGGTCAGCGGTACGCCG
>JBEVKA010000139.1:0-3095 GCA_040509855.1 Steroidobacter sp. | reverse complement strand
CTACCGCGCCACCTCTACCGACCCCCCCCCCGCGCCCCCCCCCCCCCCCCCGCCCGCCCCCGGCGGCGCACGACGCTGGTCGAGCGCGCGGCTGGTCAGGATATAAACGAGCAGCGCGACGGCACTGACCAGGAAGTGCTGCGAAGGAGTGGGCAGCCAATCGACGATCATTGACCTGCGCGGCCTCGAACCTGGGAAAAAAGGTTCCGCAGGTTAGCAGAATTCGCACGCTCAGCCGCCCGTGGCGGGACGCAGCTTGCCCCAATCCACCCAGATCCAGCGCTTCAAGTCATAGGCGAAGACCCGAGACACGACCGCCGGATCTTTCTCGACCACCCGATTAGCCGCTGCGTCATCCGCAGCAGCGAATACCGCAGCGCCGCCGCTGCCATCCTCGAACCGACCCGCGTAACGCAATGTTCCTTCGCGATACAGCTGGAGCATGTAGCGACCATGATCCCGCAACGGCTGGGCCTCCAGCGGCTGGCCGGCGAGCCATTGCTCGCCGGGGCGGTAGATCACGAGATATACCGAATCCAGAACCGGTGGCGCCCGACCCATCAGCTCAACACCGACCGCCGACAGACTCATGCCGATGAAAGTTCGTCGCGACTCGCCGCTCATGGCACGCACCCCGTAACTGAGTGGGGTTAGCATGGCCGACGGCCGCGCCGACTTTGAAGTGGCATAATCGCCAGCGTCATGGCGAAATCAGCCACATCGCCTTTAGCGCGCATTGCCGTGCTGGCCTACCCCGGTTGCTCGTGCTGGATCACCGCCGGGCTGCTGGAAATATTTGGCATCGCGAACCTGATGCTCGGTGCCCGCGCTCGCCAGTTGGAATTTCATGCGATCTCCGCTCGCTCGGCGCGAACCGTCAAAGGCTCTCACGGCGTCACTTTCCCCGTGCAAGCGCCACTCGCACGTTACGACGCCGTGATTGTTCCGCCTCTGTGGTGCGAATCGCTGGAACAGTTCGATCAACGAATCGCCAGCCTGCGCGCCGAACTCACATTGCTACGTGAGTTGCCGAAGCGAGCGAAGCTCATCGCCAGCTCATGCAGCGGCGCCGCCCTGCTGGCAACCGCCGGTTTGTTAGATGGCCATCGCGCCACGACGTGCTGGTGGCTGGTCGACTGGTTTCGCGCCCGCTTTCCAAACGTGGATCTGCAAGCCCAGCATCTATTGATCGCGGAAGGTCCGCGATGGACCTCAGCCGCCGGCAGCGCCTACATGCATCTCGGTATCGAGATGGTGCGTGAGTTCGCCGGCGACAAGATTGCAAACATCACATCGCGACTCATGCTGGTGGAGCCACGCCGTGGCACGCAATCTCCATTCCTGCCCGATGCATCCGCCAGCGATCACCGCGATCCGGATGTGAAACGCGCCATCGACTATCTCGACGCGCACGCAGCCTCGCCCATCACCCTGAGCGCTCTGAGTCGCAAGCTCGCGATCAGCGAACGAACGCTGGCTCGCAAGTTTCAATCGCAGATGGGAATGTCGCCGCTCGGTTACTTGCAATCGCGCCGGGTCGCGCTCGCCAAGCAGCTGTTGGAAGGTTCATCGCTGGCGCTCGATCAAATCGTGGCCCGCTGCGGCTACGAGGACGTGGCGTCGTTTCGCAAACTGTTCTCGCGACTGGTCGGGATGACGCCGCGTGAATATCGGTCGCGCTTCGCGACCGCGACGAATCGCGGTCGAAATTAATTCTTCGACTGCTCTGAACTTTGCGGAGCTGCTTGCGACGCCGGCGCCTGCTCCGGAATAGTCATCGGCTGCAGCAGCACCACGCCGGGCTGGTTCGATTGCAATGTCTCCGCAGGCGCCGGCGAATCGCTTTCGCCAGGCTGCGGCTGTTGTGAAACCGTCACGTCCAGGTAGCGATGAAACGCGCGCAGGAAGCCATCGACCAGCACCAGCGTGAACACGATGGGCAGACAGGCGATGGCGGAGATGATGAGCCATTTGAGCGGCTTGGGCCGGCGCTGCTCGCGATCCAGGCCCGCCTCCCGCTCCACCGACTCCTGGGCCCGCTGCTGAATGGCCCGCTGCAAGTCATATGGCGTCGACTTCATATGCAGAATGCGCGCGCCCGCGGCGGCGTCGCCCTCCGCCGGCGGTGACTCAGGGACAAGATCTTCGGACTGTTGATTCATGGGGGCAAATGACTTCGCTGACAGTCGCGGATGGGGGCAGTACACAGCAGCATAACGCGGTGGCCCGGCCGATCAACTAGTAGCAAACCTGGGACAGTGGCCATGGGGAAAGACCAGCGCGGCGGCCAGCGGTTCCCCTGTCAGACTAGTACTGATGTCCGGGGTCCCCTGACAATGCTTGACGGCGCCGGGGACGGCTGGCGACGATGCTGGCGGGTCAAAACCAAGGCGGTCGCAAAATGAACGGCAGAGCCGTGGCATGGGCGGGATGTTTATGTGTGGCGCTGTCGTTGATCGGCGCCAGCCGGGCCGAGGAAAGCAACAAGCAAGTCGAGCGACCCGCCGCCAGCGCCGCCGATGCAACCAAAAGCGCCAGGAAAGCGACGCCCGCCGAGAGCGCACGCCAGGAGTGCATCAATCAATGCAACGTCTCGGATGGCCTCTGCAACAGCGATGTGCGTCGAGCGCGCCAGGAATGCTCACGCAACGCTGCCAACAATGGTCGCAATCCGATGACCCTGCGCAACGACGACTACACTTATTTCTGCAGCTACTTCCAGAATCCCAGCCGCCGAGGGCCGGGCAACTTTCAGGCGCGGTTTACCCAGCACTACAATGTGTGCGTCGATCTCATGCAACAGAACATCGCCGCGGATCGCTACGACTGTTATCTCAACGAGCGCGACGCGCAGAACATCTGCCGCTCTGAATTGAGAGATTGTCAGTCGGCGTGTCCGTAACGCGCGCGTCAGACGCGCTCGATCACCATCGCGATTCCCTGCCCCACACCGATGCACATGGTGCACAGGGCATAACGTCCCGACGATTTTTCCAACTGATTGAGCGCGGTTGTCACCAGTCGCGCGCCGCTTGCGCCGAGTGGATGACCGATCGCGATGGCGCCGCCGTTGGGATTCACATGTGCAGCGTCAT